>JBAUTC010000370.1:0-2472 GCA_049582025.1 Thiomonas sp. | reverse complement strand
ATGAGTGATGCGGCGACCTCCTTCGCTCAGCGCCCGCCGAGGAAGTCGCGGGAAGCCGCGATCACCGCGTCGGGCTGATCGCGATGCGGCGAATGGCCGCAATCGGGCAATTCGAGCAGCCGCGTGTGCGGCACGCGGCGTGCAATGCCCCGGATCTGCTCGAGGCTGCCGTATTCGTCGTCGAGACCCTGCACAGCGAGGAGCGGGCAGCGGATCGCGGCTAGCTCAGCCTCGATCGACCAACTGCGGAAGCGCGGGTCCAGCCAGATCCTGTTCCAGCCCCAGAACGCAGAATCCGGATCATTGTGGTAGCGCGCCAGGCGTTGCCTGAGGTCAGTCTCAGCGTAGGCCTCACGCGCCTTCGAAATGCTGTCGATCGACACTTGCTCGACCATGATGTGTGGCGCGAGCACGATCGCCCCACGCACATGCTCGGCAAAACGCGCCGCGTGGAGCAGCGCGATCGAACCGCCATCGCTATGGCCGAACAGCAGGCGCGGCTGTGCGCCAACACCGATCGCATCGAGAAATGCCGGCAGCACCTGCTCGGCCTGAATGTGCATGAAGTCCGGGTCCCAGAGCTCGTCAGCCAGGCGCGGGCTGGAACGTCCGTAAGCCGGGCGCGAATAGACCAGACCGCGACAGCCGAGCGCGTCGCACAGACGTTGCGGGAAGTCCTTCCACATCGCCAGCGAGCCGAGTCCTTCATGCAGGAACACCAGCAGCGGTGTCGATGACTCGGTGCCGACCCATTGGTACTCGATGTCGACTGCGCGCGCGCGCCACTTGATGCTGGCGAACTGCGCCTGCTGCATGAGTTCACTTTGCATGTCAGGAAGCCTTCGCCGCTTCGGCCTCGCGCAGCTTGAAGCGTTGGATCTTTCCAGTTGCAGTCTTCGGCAGCTCGTCGATGAATTCGATGATCCGCGGGTACTTGTATGCCGCCAGATGGTCCTTGACGAAAGCCTTCAGGGCCGCTTCGTCGACTTGCTGGCCCGACTTGCGCACGACGAAGGCCTTGGTGCGGGTCAGGCCATCGGCATCGACAACGCCGATCACCGCGGCCTCGAGCACGGCAGGGTGCTGGGCCAGTGTCGCCTCGACCTCGAACGGTGAGACGTAGACGCCACTGACCTTGAGCATGTCATCGCTGCGCCCGGCATAGGTGTAGCTGCCGTCGGCGTTGTGGATGTACTTGTCACCGCTGCGTGTCCAGCCGCCCTGGAAGGTCTCGCGCGACTTGGCGCGATTTCCCCAGTACATCAGCGCGCTGCTCGGCCCCTGGATATACAGGTCACCGGGCTCACCGTCGGGCACCAGGCCACCGTCCTCACCGCGTAGCGCGATCTCGTAGCCAGGGACCGGCCAGCCGGTGGTGCCATAGCGGATGCGCTCTGGACGGTTCGACATGAAGATATGCAGCATCTCGGTCGATCCAATGCCATCGACGATGTCGCTGCCGAAATGTCGTTTGAAACGCTCACCAAGGTCCGCCGGCAGGGCCTCGCCGGCCGATGAGGCCAGCCGTAAAGCGACCTCGTCGCGCGTCGGCAGTTGGGCGTCGGCCAGCATGTTGGCGTATCCGGTCGGGGCGCAGAAGAACATTGTCGGCTTGACCCCGCCGACCTCACCCTTCAGGCGCCGGAAGATCGCCTGGGGGGCGGGCCGCTCCGCCATCAAGATCACGGTGGCGCCGACACCCAGGGGGAAGGTCAGCGCGTTGCCAAGCCCGTACGCGAAAAACAGCTTCGCAGCCGAGAAACACACGTCGTCCTCTCGCATCCCAAGCACCGCCTTGCCATACAGTTCGATGGTCCAGTATGGGTTGGCGTGCGAGTGCACCGTCCCCTTCGGGCGCCCTGTCGACCCCGACGAGTACAGCCAGAACGCCGGATCATCCGGTCCGGTCGCCGCCGCGCGCGGCGCCGGAGCATGACCCTGAAGGAACGCTTCGAACTCGACTTCGGATGGATGAAGCGGAGCCTGCGGACACGACACCACGACCTTCTGCACCTCGTGGTCCGACTTCACCATCGCCGCATTCAGCCCCGGCAGCAGTTGGCCCGACACGAGCACCGCCTGCGCCCGGGAATGTTCAAGCATGTAGGCGTAATCATCGGGGCTGAGCAGTGTGTTGACGGCGACTGGAACCAGACCTGCATAGATCGCGCCAAGGAAGGCGACCGGCCAGTCGCAACAGTCGTGCATGGCGAGCAGCACGCGCTCCTCGCGCTTGAGCCCCTGCCCACGCAGCGCTGCTGCCGTCTGCCGCACACGACGCTCAAGTTCGCCGTACGTCAACCCGCCTCGGTCGTCGACATAGGCGGGCTTGTCGGGTCGCTGCGCATTACGCTCAAGCAGGTGTGCCGCGAAGTTGAAATGCTGGTCCCAGGGTGGTGCATTGGATTCGGGGGTCATGTCTGTCTCCTGCTGTTTTTGTGGGTCGCTTCGGCCTGCTTAGAGCAGTGCGTC
>JBAUTC010000369.1:0-2288 GCA_049582025.1 Thiomonas sp. | reverse complement strand
GTTTACCACAACATCCAGGAAAACGGCAAAGGCCATGCCCGCAAGGACCATGCGCTCAACCCGATCAACACCGATTTTGACCTCTACTGCATGGGGCAAGACGGGCAAATCAAATTGCAGATCACCAACAAGCTCAGCCTGGATGACATCATCCGCGCCAACAATGGCGCGTACATCGGCTTGGCGTCGAGCCAGTGAGCCCGTGGCGCCCGCTTGGTTGTCCCCAGGCGTTGCGGCAGCGTAGCCTCACTAGGGCGTGTTAACACTAATTGACTTAGGCATCTAGCTGCGAGAAAATGCGCGCATGGAAATCACGCCTGCGCAGTTCGCCCAAATCGAGCACTGCTTGCCGACGCAGCGAGGCAATGCCAGATTGTCAAACCTGGATGTGTTGAATGCGTTCCTGTACGTGGCGGAGCATGGCTGCAAATGGCGCGGCTTGCCCAGGCGGTTCGGCAACTGGCACACGATCTATACGCGGATGAATCGGTGGTCCAAGTCGGGCGTCATGGACCGAGTGTTCGAGGAACTGCAGCGATCGCAGGTTGTGCGCATCAAGATCGAAGCGGTTTCACTGGACAGCACCAGCATCAAGGTGCATCCGGATGGCACCGGGGCGCTAAAAAAAACGGCCCCCAATCCATCGGCAAATCTCGAGGCGGATGGAACACCAAGATTCATATGGTTGCCGCGGATGCTCGCACGGCCATAACGTTCTGCTTGTCACCTGGCCAGGCGCACGACGCGCCGGCTGGACGGGCACTGCTCAGTCGCCTGGGCGCGCCAAACAGGCCGCTGCATCTGCTCATGGATCGGGCCTACGAGGGCAACGAGACGCGGCAGCTTGCACTCGAACTTGGCTACATCCCTGTGGTCCCGCCACTGAAGACTCGAGTCGAGCCGTGGGAGTACGACCGAGAGATGTACAAGCGCCGCAATGAAGTCGAGCGATTGTTTCGGCGACTCAAGGGCTTTCGGCGCATCTTCTCGCGGTTCGAGAAGCTTGATGTCATGTTCCTCGGCTTCATCAGTTTCGCGCTGATCGCCGACGGCCTCCGGTTGTGTTAACACGCCCTAGCGGAGAACGGCTCCGCATCCAGCCGTCAGGCCAGAGCGGGCCGACGTACCCGCTCCAGGCGCTGTACAGCACGACCGTCAAATTTGGCCGAAGCGGCCGTCCAAGGTCGTGCGGTCGATCGGGCGGTTTCGCCCCTGATCGGTCCATCATCCATTGCGCCGAAATCGGTCACTCGGTGCCGCATCGCAGACGTAAAGTAACGAAGGACGACAGTTTGACGACAAACTGCTGGCGCCGGGCCCGGCACCAACACGGCTCCGCAGCAACGTTGTGAATTGCGCGGGGTCGGTCGTGCCGTTGACGTTGACGAACACGAGGCGACCATGTCTCTGCGCGTCGTCGTTACGAAAATCGAACACGGTGCCTTTGAGGGCAAGTCTGCCATCCCTCACCTCGTGAAAATGAAGCTCGGAGCGCGGGCGAGGAGAAGCGTCAAACAGGTGCGTCAACGGACCGTGCGTCCCCGAGTCGGCGATGCTGAGAGCCGAGCGACGTGTTCGAAAAAATGAAAGGGGCCTTCTTTGACATGGCGCAAGGAGGCGCCTAAGAATAAGGCGTTACATAATGCAACGCAAGGTGAGTAATTGCCTCATTGCTGTGGATCAACTTTCTGGAGTTCATGATGAAAAATTCAATTGTGCGTAGATCATTCCTGGTGTCGGCGTTCGCCGTGCTCGTGACCTCGGCCTTCGCTGCTGGCGGCGGGGCAGGCGGGGGAGCTGGAGGTGGCGGTGCTGGGATGGGGGCCGGGAACGCAGGTACGACGGGGGTTGGGACCCAAACGCAGTCTCGAGACCAGACTCGCGATCAGACCCAGGAACGGACCAAGGAACGGACTCGCGATCAGACCAAGAATCAACTCAAGGATCAGGACCGACTCAGGGACAAGGACCAGCTCAGGGACAAGGACCAGTTGAACAAGTGGGGCCCTTGCACGGAGCGTGGGGATGACAAGCATTGAGCGCGGCCACGCGTCACCGACGCGAGCCCGGTTTCCGGGACTCGACGCGCATTGTTGTTCAGGGCTCGCTTGAAACGTCCGCCTCGTGCTCTGGACTGCGTCCAGCTTTGATCTTGCAGCCTTTGTCGGTGCTTGTCTCCTGACAGCATCGACTTGGAGAGTCTCTTGAAACTGACGTCCATCCGGATTGCCCTGGCTGTTCTCCTTGCAGCAATCGCAACAACGGTCGCGCAATCAGCCGAACCGACC
>JBAUTC010000368.1:0-20060 GCA_049582025.1 Thiomonas sp. | reverse complement strand
AGCCTAAAGAATCTTGGACAGGAATTGCCGGGTGCGTTCGTGGCTGGGTGCGCCAAAGAACTGTTCCGGCGCGGCAGATTCGATGATGAGGCCTTGATCCATCATGACCACACGGTCGGCAACCTCGCGGGCAAAGCCCATTTCGTGGGTGACCACCACCATGGTCATGCCATCCTTTGCAAGCGATTTCATGACATCAAGAACTTCGCCGACCAGTTCGGGATCCAGCGCCGAGGTGGGCTCGTCGAACAGCATCAGCTTGGGTTGCATCGCCAGGGAGCGGGCGATGGCGACACGCTGCTGCTGGCCGCCCGAGAGCTGGTTGGGATAGGCGTCGCCACGATCGGCCAGGCCGACACGAGCGAGCAATTGCATGGCGCGTTCCACAGCTTGTGTTTTGGGGAGCTTGAGCACGTGGACGGGCGCTTCGATGATGTTTTGCAAGGCTGTCATGTGGCCGAACAGGTTGAAGCGCTGAAACACCATGCCGACTTCGGCGCGGTGGCGGCAGACGTCGTGGTCACGCAGTTCATGAAGCCGGTCGCCGACCTGGCGATAGCCGACCAGTTCACCATCGACCCAAAGCCGGCCGGAGTCGATCTTCTCCAGGTGGTTGATGCACCGCAGAAAGGTCGATTTTCCGGAGCCTGAAGCACCAAGCAGGCAAACGACCTCGCCCCGTTTGACCTCGAGCGAAATCCCCTTGAGCACCTCGTTGGAGCCGAAACGCTTGTGTACGCCTTCGGCCTTGACCATGACCTCGCTCATTCCGACAGTTTCCTTTTGACCCGCAGGGTCGAGGTGAAGTGGCGCAGCCGCTGCAACGGCGTCGGCGGGGCCTTTCGATTGACGCTGCGTCCGAAATGCCGCTCGATGTAGAACTGTCCGATCGACAGAATCGTTGTGACCAGCAGGTACCAGATGCTGGCAACCAGCAGCAGAGGAATTGTGCGGTAGTTCGCGGCGTAAATCAGCTGGACCGAGTACAACAAGTCGGTAACGGCGATGACACTGACCAGCGATGTCGTCTTGAGCATCGAAATCGCTTCATTACCGGTAGGCGGAATGATCACCCGCATCGCCTGAGGCAGCACGATGCGCCGCATGATCAGCAGTCGCGACATCCCGACTGCTGCTCCAGCCTCGCTCTGCCCCTCGTCAACCGACAGAATGCCGGCTCGGACGATCTCGGCCATGTAGGCGCCCTCGTTGAGACCGAGCGCCAGAATCGCTGCGACGAATGGGCTGATGACGTTGTTGGCGTCGAAGCTCCACGCACCGAAGCCAATGCGGGGGTAAAGAGCGGTGATGTTGTACCAAAACAAGATCTGTACCAGCACCGGCGTACCACGGAACAACCAGAGGTAAAACCCGCTCGCTCCGGATACCAGAGGGTTGACCGACAGCCGCATGACTGCAAGCACGATGCCGAGCACGATGCCGATGGCCATCGAAATCACCGTGAGTTCGATGGTCAGCAGCAGGCCTTCAAGCACGCGCGTGGAGAAAAAATACTCACCGACCACCGACCACTCGAAGCGCGGGTTGGTCGTGAATGAAATCGTCAGCAACAGCGCCAGGGCGAATACCACTGCAGCTGCAAGCCAACGTCCCGGATGCCGCGCCGGGATGGCTTTGATATCGTCAGGTCGCATTGAGGTGCTAGCTGTTGTTGGGTTGAAGCCGACTATTCAGTCGGCCGCTTCACGATTACTGGCTGGCGCCATTGATGACGGGATCGCTGATGCCGCCCTGCTTGATGCCCCATTTTTTCAAGATCTTGGCGTATTCGCCGCTGGCGATCACCTCTTTGAGTGCCTGCAATACCGGCTCGGCCAAGCCGCTGTTCTTCGGCAAGGCGATGCCATAAGGGGCAGCGTTGTATGCATCTCCGGTCAACTTGAATTGACCGTGCGATTCCTCAACTATCCACGCAGCCACCGGCGAATCGGCCATGCCGACCTGCGCGCGTCCGCTGGAAATGGCGAGGTTGGCGCCGTTCTGGTCAGGGAACACGGCGACGGTCGCGGCCTTCTTGCCGCTTGCCTGGCACTCCTTGCTTTGCTTGGTCGCGTCATCGGCCTGCGTCGTGCCCTTTTCCACGGCCACAGTCAATCCGCACAGGTCGGCCAGGCCCTTGACCTTGGGGCCTCCATGCGCCTTGATGTAGAAGGAGGTGCCGGCCGTCATATAGCTGACGAAATCCACCACTTCCTGGCGCTTTTTCGTGATGGTGAAGGACGACATGCTCATGTCGTACTTGCCGGACTGCAGCGCGGGAATGATGCTGTCGAAGCTGGCGTTGACAAAATCAGCCTTGAGGCCCAGTCGCTTGGCGATGGCTTTGCCCAGATCGACGTCCGCACCGATGATGGTTTTTCCGTCCTTGGCGACGAACTCCATGGGCGCATACGTCGCATCGGCGGCAATGACCAGATGGCCTTTCTCTTGATACTTTTGGGGCACGGAAATCGCTGCGGAGGCGGTTCCGCAGAATGCAGCGCCAAGCGTGACGGCGCCAGCCACGGCGCCAAGATGGCGTGGAGACAAGACCAGACGAAGGGTGGACAACATATTGAATCTCCTTGGGGTTGTGAACGAGGATTTTTCACCAGAGCGTGTCGGCTACCGCAGCCAGCACTGGATTAATTTGAGGCGGACATCGATTGGCTTGCTTTTGGCATGGCGGGGTTTGCGCCTCTTTTCTGTTCATACGTCATGCTTCAGGCCAAGGATGGTATTAAAAAAACCAACCGCTGGGGTGCCGTGTAGCCGGGACATTCCAGGCACGCGGCAAGCTGAATTTAGCCGAGAGCTTACCTGCCAAAAGGAGGTCATTCCCGATGAAGCGCAGCGTGCGGTGCTCCGACGCGGCCGAGAAGAGTCCGCAGCTCAAAAAAGGAGAGGGATCCGGCCGGATTTTTGGGCAACGTGTTTGCGTTCATTGTGTCTCCGGGGAGATGCATGATGATGATCCAATTCCCTATACAAATTCTGTGCCATCGCGCGCATTCCGGGAAAACGGTGGTCGACAGGAAACCTCGGCACCATGTCGATGCGCCTAGGTCGCGCAGCGGCTACACCACGCGCCCAGATTTGGTGCGTGACCTGACTCGGCGTGGACTTGAACAAAGGCGCTTCGTTCGGCGTTGAACCGCTCGTACAGACAGGCCTGGTCGCGGGGGATATTGGCCGGTGTGGTGTGAGAAGTCAGGATGCTCGGGGCACAGCCCTGGAACGATGACGGGATTCGTCGGTCACGCTGCCGCTGGCCTGCCCTTGGTCAAGGCTTGCGCCCAAGCCAGATTTCGAAGCAGGCGCCTCCGCCGGACTGCGGTAGGCAACGCGCGTCGCCCCCATGCTGGCGTGCAATGCGCCGCACCAGGGCAAGGCCCAAGCCGGTGCCGTCCCCGCGCTCTGGCAGGCGAACGAATGGCTCGAAAATGCGCTCCGCATCGGCGGCAGGCACTCCTGGCCCCTGATCGCACACGCGGATGATGCCGCCACCATCGATGGCAGTCAGACTGACCTGGGGAGGAACCGCTGGCGCATGCCGCTGTGCGTTATCCAGCAGATTGCGCACAGCGCGGCGTAGCAGGCGCTCATCGCCCTGCAGGGTGATCCAGTCGCCTTGCACGTCGACGTCGAAATGCGCGGCTTCTTCGGCCACCAGTGCAAGCAGATCGATCTCTTCGAGGCGCAGCGACTGGCCGGGCGCGGCATCCAGGCGGCTGGCAAGCAGGATGTCGTCGATCAGCGCGTCGAGTTCGGCGAGGTCGTGTTTGGCGGCGCGTATCGCGAAGTCGCGGGCGGCCGCTGGCACCGGAGTCGCCAGAGTTTCCAGACTGAGGCGCAGCCGTGTGAGCGGCGTCCGCAGTTCATGCGAGGTGTACGCCAGCAGGGACTTGTGGCTCTGCATCAACGATTCGATACGGACCGCAGCGGTATTGAAGCTCTGCGCGAGTTGCGCGACTTCATCGTGACCCTGCACCGCCACGCGCGCTCTCAAATCACCTTCGCCCAGCGCCTGTACACCCTGCTGCAGGTTTTCCAGGCGGCGGGTGAGGCGACGCATGATGGGCAGGGTGACAGCGCTGACCACCAGTGCAGTGAGCACCGTGCCGGTGTACGGCGAGAGCAGTAGATGTCGCCAGGGAGAGGGCTGAATGCCTTGCGCCGCCATCAAGGCGTGAAACATGGCACGGCGCATTTCCGCTTCTTGCGGGTCGGAAAAAAACAGCCAGTGAAATAGCAGCGCCGACACCACGGCCTGCGCGAGAAGCGCCAGGATGAGCGCGAGCCAGATGCGCCTCCACAGCTTCGAGGGCGGGTGACCCCACGGCCGGGTGTGTCCCTCGCTGATCAGCGGCGAAGGGGACGATGGCATCGACGTCGTGGGGGGGGTGTTCGGTGCGGTCATGCTCAAACCCCATCCTGCGATTTGGTGAACACGTAGCCAGCGCCGCGCAGGGTGAGGATGCGGCGGGGGTGGCGCGGATCGTCCTCGATGGCCGCGCGGATGCGGCTGATGTGCACGTCAATGGAGCGATCGAAGGCTTCGAGCGACTCGCCCTTGATGGCGCCCAGCAGAAATTCACGAGTCAGCACCCGGCCCGGATGGCGCGCGAGCACCTGCAGCAAATCGAACTGGTACGCGGTCATCGGCCGGTCTTCGCCATCGATGCGCGCCTGACGTGCTGCGGGGTCGATTTCCAGGCGACCGAAGCGCAACACCTGCTCGGCCTGCGGATTGCGCGGCGACAGGCTGCCGGCGCGGCGGCGAGTGATGGCGCGCAGCCGGGCCAGCAGTTCGCGCGGCTCAAAGGGTTTGGTGAGGTAGTCGTCGGCGCCGATTTCCAGTCCGATCACGCGGTCGAACGGGTCGCCGCGTGCGGTGAGCATGAGCACTGGCAGGTCGCTGTGCGAGCGCAGACGGCGACAGATGTCCAGGCCGTCGCCATCGGGCAGCATCAGGTCGAGCACCAAGGCGTCGAAACTTGGCGCCTCGCCGCGGCGCGGGCTGAGCTCGGCTTCGGCCTGAGCGGCGTTGGCCGCGTGGGTCACCTGCCATCCCGCGCTGCGCAGGAAGTCGCTGACCTGCTGGGCCAGCCGGAGATCGTCTTCAACCAGCAGGAGCTGGCTTGAGGTTGTGCGGGGTTGCGGGGTCATGGAGAAGCCCGGTCAAGACAGAACAGAACGCACAGGCCGTGCTGCAGCACGGCCTGTGTTGAAACTGCGGCAGTGGCCTATTGCACCATGCCCAGGCCGCCCATGGGTCCCATGCCCGGGCCACGATGGTGTTTCCAGCGCCCCCCGCGTTGCTCCATCATGGAATACAGCTTGGCGCGCTGCTCGGGGGTGAGGATCTGGGCCATCTCAAACTGGGTTTGAGTGCGGCCGCGCGAGAGCTGGTTGGCCAAGGCCATCTGCTTGTCCCGCAGGGCTTCCAGTGCGCCGCGGTCGATGGTGGGCGCAGCCAGCAACTTCATGCGTTGTTGCGTGAGCCCGCGCATCTGCTCCATCTCGGGGCGGGCTTTTTCCCAGGACTGTTTTTGCAGGGTACGCATCTGTTCGCGTTGTTGCGGGCTCACGCCAGCTGCGGAAAGCATGCGCTCCAGGCCGCGCTCGCGGTGTTGTCCGGGACCGCCGTGGCCCATCGTTCCACCTGCACCGGGGCCGCCACGCATGGCGGCTGCGGACGGGGGTGTTTGCGCGCTCGCCAGTGCGGCGTGGCTGGCAACGGTGACGACGAGTGCGGCGCCAGCAATGCCCAGGGCGCGACGCATCCGCGAGATGCCGTGCGTTGTGGAGGGGTTCTGAGGATTCATGACAGTCCTTTGGATGGAGTTGACGATGAATCCATTCTGCGTGGCAGCGTTTGCCAGCAAGTCTCGCCGGGGTGAAGATTTGTAAAGCCGCGCGCCCGCGGGGACTTACTCGCCTTCGCCGAATTTGTCGTCGAACAGCGCTTGCACCGCATCAAGCGCGGTGTCAGCCTGATCGCCCTCGGCGTCGATGGTGACGGTGGAGCCAATGCCCGCAGCCAGCATCATCACGCCCATGATGCTTTTTGCGTTAACGCGACGGGGACCCTTGGCGATGAATATATCGCAGGAAAACTGGCCTGCGAGCTTGGTGAGTTTGGCCGAGGCGCGGGCGTGGAGCCCGAGCTTATTGCTGACTTGAATGATGCGTTGCGGCATGGGAAGGACTGCGCAGGGGCTGTTGTTGTGGGGCGCTCACAGCAACCTGGATGACCCCCTGAATTGCCCCTGCCGTGGCGCGCGCGGCCAAGGCGTCCAGACTTTCGTCCTGATAGCACACCGAACGCAACAGCATGGGGAGATTGACACCGGCGATGACTTTGAGCTTGAGGTCGCCAGCGAGTTCGGTGAGCCGCAGGGCAACATTGCTTGGTGTGGCGCCGAACACGTCAACCAGCACCAGGGCGCTGCCATCGCTTGCCGCTTCCCGCAGGGCAGGAAGCGCTGCTGCGGCGGCGGTATCGACCGAGGCGTCAGGGGCAACGTCGACCGCCAGCAGCTTTTGCGGGCAACCTGCGTACACATGGCTGGCGCATTCTTTCAATGCGCTGGCGAGCGGGGCGTGAGCAACGATGAGAAGACCGGGCATAAGGGGCTTACCGGCTGTGGATGTTGCAGTGCATGATAGGTCGCCGGCCTTCAGGGGGATGGGGATAAATTCACGGATTCGGCGAAAGTTTGCGCGGCCTCGGCTTTGAATGTATCCGTGGGGGCGAATGCCGTGACCTGGTAGACGCTGTTGCCCTGACTGAACAACAGCACCCGCTCGCGCACCGGCTTGCCATCCGGGGTCTGGCCGTCGATCCCAAGATCGAGGCTGTCAGGTAGGCCTGGTGTGGAGTTCTTGGGGATGGACGCGGAAGAGGAGGTGACCGTGCCGTGCACGTTTCCCACCGCAGCCAGATGCAGCTGCGCCAGGGCCTTGGCCGCCAGCGCAGGGTTGGGCAACTGGGCATGTGCCAGCGCGAAGGTCATCTTGTCGGCCACGCAACCGGTCATGCTCATCTTGATCTTCTGGTCAGCGAGCACGACGTCTTGCGCGATCTGCTCCGGCTTGCAGGGAAAGGTGAGCAGGATGTTGACATCTTTCGGGCGCACATCGCGCCAATCGAGGGCGGGGGAACAGGCGCTGAGAAGCGCGGAAGCAGCGAGAAGCGTGGCAGAAAAACGGAAAACCGACGATGCCGCTGGGTATCGGGCTGTGAATAACATGCAGCCATTATCCCGTGACTCGTGATTCGAGGTTGCTGTATGTCCATCGTGAATGTGTTTTTCCTTCGGCCTGTGCCATGCCAGCTTGGCGCCTTGGGGCAACAGTTGCGACGTTTTTTGAGCGTTTTGTCCTTGTGTGTCGTCAGTGTTCTGTCGGGCACGGCTTGGGCGGAAACGCCGCTGCCGCCCGTGCAGAACCTCCAGCAAAGCGTCTTGAAAGCGGTGGCAAAAGATCAGCCCTTGATTGTCATGTTCAGCTTGCCGAGTTGCCCCTTCTGCGAAAGTTTGCGGCGCACCCAATACCAGTTCCTCGCCAAGGAGGGCTATGTGGTGCAGCAGATCGAGATCACGGACCGGACGCCGGTGACCGGTTTTGACGGTCAACCGACGACTGGTGTTCAGCTGGCCAAGCAATTTGGCATCAAGCTTGCACCGACCGTGCTGTTTTTCGGGCCCGGCGGTAAAGAGATTGGCGAGCGCATCACCGGCGCGCCGACCGCGGATTTTTACGGTGCATTCATCGACCGGGCGCTGAAAGAAAGCGCGCGGGTGCTCAAGGGGCGGAAGTTGACTGGGGCGGCCTGAGACGGCTCAGCGTTGTCGCGCACTGGCGACAAATTCACTCAGAAGGAAAATGGGAAATCGCATACCCATAGGAGTATTGATATACTCCATAGTGTATATATCGCGTGACCTTGCCGGACCGGGGGGCTATCCTCGGACCAGATACCCTGAACGCAGTGCTTTGCCTGCATGAAGGTCAGGTGTTTGGCGCGGGTTTCACGCATTGATTTCCTCTTTCTGGCGGAGCTGGATGATGATGGATTCCTTGCCCCGGCGTGTTCGCGTCGGGCTGTTGACGGGTGCTTGTCTGTACGTCGTTTATGGCGGGATGGCAGCAGCGCAGGCTGAGACGCTGGATTTTCGGCAGGCGGTCGAGGTGGCGCTCAAGCAGAACCCTGACCTGATGGGCGTGCAGGCGCAAATGGCGCAGGCGCGAGCGGGCATCAATCAGGCCGAGGGCGCCAAGTTGCCCAAGGTCACCGTGTCGGCTGGCGTCACGCGCACCAACGACGCGCTCAATGCATTTGGCATCAAACTCTCTCAGCGGCATGCAACATTCAACGACTTCGGGGCAGGCCAGTTCAATCCGGCGTTGCCCGGCGTGCTCGGTATCGCCCCTGACAACCTGAACTATCCCGGCTCGGTCAACAACTTCAACACCCGCATCGAAGCCCAACTGCCCATCTATACCGGTGGCAAGCTCCAAGGCTATATGCAGCAGGCGCGCTCCATGCTGATGGCCGCGCAGTCCGGAGATCAGGCGGCCAAGCAGCAAATCATGTATCACGCACTGCAGGCCTATGACGGTGTGTATACCGCACGTGCCTTCAAGGGCGTGGCGGCCAAGGCGCTGGAAGCCTCGCAAAGTCAGGTCAATATGGTGGACAGCCTGCTCAAGCAAGGTGTGGTGATCAAGAGCGATCTGCTTTCCGCGCAAGTCCACATGGAAGACGTGAAGCTGCAGCAGGACCAGGCGGCCAATATGGAAGCGCAGGCCATGGATGCGTTGCATGTGGTGTTGGGCATGCCACTGAATCAGCCCATCACCCTGGGGCCGGAGGTCATGGTGACCATGCCTGAGGGCGATCCGAATGCGTGGGTCGGGCAGGCAATGGAGCGCAATCCGCAGATCCAGGCGCTGCAACACCAGATTGCCGCGGCCAGCGGCAAGATCAAAGTGGCGCGCTCGGACCGTTATCCCCAGGTCGGCGCCATGGCGCGCTTCGATACCAATGATCCCAACGTCGGGTTCGAGTCGCACAGTTACACCGTGGGCGCCCAGTTGAACTGGACCATTTTCGACGGCGGCGTGACGCAGAACGCGGTTGATCAGGCGGTCGCCAAGCGCATGGAACTGCAGGCCAAATTGCAGAGTGAGCAGAACCAGCTCGGCATGCAGGTGCAGGACAGCTACCGCAAAGCGGTGGATGCTGCCAATCAGGTCAAGACCCGCGAACTGGCGGTGAAGCAGTCCGAGGAAGCTGCGCGTATCGTCAGCAAGCGTTATGCCAATGGGGTGGGCACGCTGGTGGAACTGCTGGGCGCACAGGCGCAGCTCGACAAAGCACGCGCCGATCTCATCATGGCCAAGCAGCAAGTCAATCTGCAGCGTGCTGCGCTCCGACTGGCTTTGGGCGACCTGACACTCGATGCCACACAGCCAGCCAAGCCGGCGACGGAAGTCGCGGTTACGCAGACACAGTCTGCCGACTCGCCCTCCAAACGCTGAAAGCCCGGCGGATTGGGCGCTTTGCCCTTCAGCAGCCTTTTGTTCCTTGATTCGCACACGTTTTTGATCTGCCACTCATGACTACCATGAATCATTCTGTCCTGCCTTTGCTGCGTCGCGCACCGCTGGCCCTCGTGTTGTTCACGGTCCTGCTCTCGGCCTGTGGTCATCAGACCGATACAGCTCAGACGTCCACCACACCGCGCGTTGTGGTGGCACAAACCCTCAAACTAGCCTCCAGCGACCAGCAAAACCTCACCTTGCTGTCGGGCACGGTCATGTCGAGCAATCAGGTGCAGGTCGCCTCGCGGCTGATGGGCTACATCCGTACCCTGACGGTCAATGAGGGGCAGACGGTGAAGGCCGGGCAGTTGTTGTTCCAGGTCGATCCCACCGATATTCAGGGACAAGTGGCGCAGGCGCGCTCAGGTCTTGCGCAGGCGCAGGCCAATCTGACCAACGCGAAGGGCGATTTTGAGCGCTTCGGCAATCTCTACAAAGAAGAGGCCATTCCCAAACAGCAGTGGGATCAAATTCGGCTGCGCTATCAGTTAGCACAGGAACAGGTTGCCGCGGCGCAGGCCGGCTACAACACTGCTGCGGCGCAGATGCGCTACTCGTCCGTCACCTCGCCGATCAGCGGCGTGGTGGTGCAGAAAATGGCCAACCAGGGCGATCTGGCCGCCCCGGGCCGTCCGGTGCTGGTGATAGAAGGGCAGGGCAAACTGCAGGTGGCGACGCAGGTTCCCGGAGATGTGTTCAGCAAGATCAAGATTGGCGACGAGGTCCAGGTGCTTGCCAACGGCAAATCGCTGCAGGGCACGATTGCCCAAGCCGTGCCGGTGGCCGATCCGATGAGCCACACCCACACGGTGAAAATCGCCCTGCCATCCAACGCCGGGCTGGATAGCGGCAGCTTCGTGCGCGTGGGGTTTGCCGTGGGCAGCTCGCCGCAACTGCGTGTGCCGCAAAGTGCTGTGGTCGACCGTGCCGGGATGACAGGCGTTTTTGTGGTCGACAAGGACGGTATCGCCCATTTCCGCCTGGTGCGCCTGGGTGCGCAGATGGGGGCTGAAGTGGAGATCCAGGCGGGCCTGAGTGCGGACGACACCGTCGTCACCAGCAACCTGCCTGAAGTGGAAAACGGTGTGAAAATCGGCGGAGGCAACCGTGGCTGAACATGCGGCTCCCATGAACAGTGCGGGCAAACTCGCCCGCGCCTTCATCGAATCAAAAATCACCGCCCTGATCATGGTCGGCCTCACCCTCGCCGGGGTGCTCGCCTTGCTGGTCACGCCGCGCGAATACAACCCGCAAATTGTGGTGCCGGCGGCGAACATCATCGTTGCCAAGCCGGGCGCGGGGCCGCAGGAGATCCAGAATCTGGTGGTCAAGCCGCTCGAATCCATCATGGCATCGATGTCCGGGGTCGATCACACGTATGGCTATGCGACCAATGATTTCGGCGTGGTCACGGTGCAGTTCAAGGTGGGCGAAGACCAGGAGAAAAGCCTGGTCAAGATGTACAACCAGTTGATGCAGAACCTCGACCGCATTCCCCCGGGGGCGATGCAGCCGGTGGTCAAGCCCATCAATGTGGATGATGTGCCCATCCTCACTCTCACCCTGTCGTCAGCCACGATGAATGGCATGCAATTGCGCGACGTGGGCGAGAAGGTGCTGGCGCATTTGCGCAATGTGCCCGGGGTGTCGTTCACCGAGGTGGTGGGTGGTGCACCGCGTGCAGTGAATGTGGCTATTTCGCCCAGCAAACTGGCCGCTGCGGGCATTCCGCTGGAGCAGCTCGACAAAATTCTGCAAGGCAGCAATGCAGCCGCGCCCATCGGCAATCTGGTGGACAACAACACGGTCATTCCGGTGCGCGTGGACAGCTTTCTGGGCAATGCGCAACAGGTGGGCGACATCCTGGTCGGGGCGCCAGGCGGCAAGCCGGTCTATCTGAAGGACGTGGCCAAGGTCACCGAGGGTCCAGAACAGCTGGATGATCTGTCCCATTTCGCCTGGGGTCTGGCCGCCAAGGGCAAGCCGCAGGGGCAGCAGATGAGTGCGGTCACATTGGCCATCGCCAAGAAATCAGGCACAAATGCCGTGGTCGTGGTGCATGACGTGCTGAGCACGCTCAGCACAATCGAAAGCTACGCACTGCCGCAAGGCGTCCACGTCACCATCACGCGCGACGACGGTCGCAAGGCCAATGAAGCGGTCAACACTCTGGTGGAACATCTGGGTATCGCTATCGTCAGCGTGTCGCTGCTGCTGTGGTTCTTTCTCGGCTGGCGCGAGGCCGGCATCGTCACGCTCACCGTGCCGCTCACCTTGTTCGCTGTGCTGACCGTGGACCTCATCGTCGGCCAGACCATCAATCGCATTACCTTGTTCGCGCTCATCCTGTCGCTTGGCCTGCTGGTCGACGGTGCGATCGTGGTCATCGAGAACATCCACCGCCATTTGCACGGCGGGCCGATCAAGAACTTCAATCGCACCGTAGTACAGGCGACCAACGAAATCGGCAATCCCACCAATATGGCCACTCTGGCGGTGATTCTCGCCTTCGTGCCCATGGCCTTCGTCAGTGGCATGATGGGGCCGTTCATGCGGCCGATTCCCATCAACGTGCCGGTGGCGATGATCGCCTCGCTCATTCTGGCGTACACGGTGGTGCCCTGGGCGGCGCGGCTGTGGCTGAGCAAGAAGGCGGCGCGTGATGCGCTGGCGCACAGCAGCAGTCTGGAAGAAGAGGGTGCGCACAAGCAGGACAAGTTGCACACGGCTTATCTGAAAATGATCGAGCCCCTGCTGCGCAACCGTACCCGGCGCAACCTGATGCTTCTCGCGGTGCTGGTGCTGCTGATCGTGGCCATGCTCATGCCGGCTTGGCAGTTCATCCGGCCCTCTGGCATGAACGGCCCCCTGTCTGCCCTTGGCGTCGAGCTCAAGATGCTGCCCAACGACAACACCAATACCTTCCTGGTGCAGGTCGACACCCCGGCTGGGTCCACGCTCGAGCGCACCGATCAGGTGGCGCGCGCCGTGGGGGATGTGCTGGCGACCAACCCGTATGTGGTCGATTACCAGACCTTCATCGGTCAGGCTGCGCCCATCGACTTCGCCTCGCTGGTGCGCGGCGACATGCTCAAGCGCGGCGACAATTTTGCGCAGATCCGGGTGAATCTGGTCGGCAAGGGCGAGCGTTCGGTTGAGTCGCATGCCATCGTGCAGAAGCTCTACGACCAGCTCGCTCCGGTGCGCGCACGCTTCCCTGCCACCTTCATCAAGCTGTACGAAACCCCGCCCGGTCCGCCGGTGCGCGCGCAGGTCATGGCCGAACTTTATGGCCCGAACTATGGCACCCTGCGCGCCTCCGCGAAGGATGTGCTCGGCGACTTCGACAAGACTTACGGCCTGATGAACGTGGACGATTCGGTGACGGCAACGACG
The DNA here is from genome assembly GCA_049582025.1 of Thiomonas sp. Classification (GTDB taxonomy): domain Bacteria; phylum Pseudomonadota; class Gammaproteobacteria; order Burkholderiales; family Burkholderiaceae_C; genus Thiomonas. The sequence continues at coordinate 7,052 of JBAUTC010000368.1, read as the reverse complement.
TCGGAATATCGCATCAAGATCGATCGCCAGAAGGCCGCGATGTCGGGCATTGTTCCGGGACAGATCATCCAGTTGCTGCACGACTATGTGTCGGGCTTGAAAGTGGGCGCAATCCACGACAGCAATGCGCTGGAGCCGGTGAACATCATCGTGCGTGTGCCGCGCGCCGATCGCCAGAGCCCGCAGCAATTGCTCGACGTACCCATCCAGAATGCGCAGGGCAAGGTCATTCCGCTGTCGGCCATCGCCACTGTGGAGAAGACCACGCTGGCCAAGCCGATCTACACACGCGACCAGCATCCGGTGGTGTATGTGGGCGGCGAGATGGTCCATTCCAGTCCGGTCTATGCCACCCTGAGTCTGAATTCCATGCTCGACGGCAAGAAGCTGGCCAACGGCACCACCTTCACCACGGGGAACCTGGGTTTCACCGCAACACCGGCGAACGACCTCAAGGGCTACCAATTGCTGTGGGGTGGAGAAATGCGACTGACCCTCGACGTGTTCCGCGATCTGGGCGCGGCATTCATGGTGGCCCTGGTGTTCATCTACCTGTTGCTGGTGGCGTACTACAAGTCCTTCCTCCTCCCGGTCATCGTGATGGGCGCCATTCCGCTTACCCTCATCGGGGTGTTCCCCGGCCACTGGATCACCCATCAGTCGTTCACCGCAACCTCGATGATCGGTGTCATCGCGCTGGCTGGCGTGGTGGTGCGCAATTCGCTGCTGCTGATCGACTTCATCCTTGACTACCGCGCCCGCGGCTACAGCTTGCAGGAGTCGGTGGCGCAGGCAGGGGCGGTGCGTCTGCGCCCCATTCTGCTGACGGCGCTGGCCATCATCTTCGGCTCGGCCATCATGGTGTCCGACCCGGTGTTCGGCGGGCTGGCGGTGTCGCTGATATTCGGCACGCTGCTGTCCACCATCCTCACCCTGATCGTGATTCCTCTGCTCTATTACATATGGCAGATCCGGGTGAAGCCCAAGGTGCCGCCCAAGGCGCCTGCCGCACCGGCTGAACCTGCGCAGGCGCGCTGAGTCTGTTTCGTGAACAACATAATCCTGGAGGTTTTGAAATGACTGTCGAACGCTATATCCGTGTCATCGCGGGTTTTTTTATCCTGATCTCGGTACTGCTTGGCGCACCGGCCAGCCCCCTTTATGTGTCGCAGTGGTTCCTGCTGTTCACCGGTTTCGTTGGCGCCAACCTGTTGCAGTTCGGTTTCACCAATGTGTGCCCGTTGGGGTTCTTCCTGCGCAAGTTGGGCGTGCCTGATTCCAAGGCCAACTGCTGCGGCTGATCGCGTGCGAACATGGCGAGCACCACACAGCCCCGCCTCAAATTCCTCGCCCCCGGCTGGTTTGCTCTGGTCATGGGCTGGGGCGGGCTGGCCTTGGCATGGCATCAGGCCAGCGCCTTGCTCGGCGAACCCGCGGCGGTGATTTCGCAGGTGCTGGGGTGGTTGGCCATCGTTGCCTTGGGGGTACTGCTGGTGTTGACCGGGGCGCGGATCCGGCGTCATGCGCCCGACTTGATGGTTGATTTGCGCCACCCCGTACGCCATCCCTTGCTGGCCATGATTCCCATGGCCATGCTCGTGGTCACGGGGTTTGCGGTGCAGGTGCTCGGCGCAAACAGCGCCTGGGTGACCGGGTTCTGGATGATCGGTGCCCTGGGGCAGTTGGCCGTGACGGTCTGGGTGTTTCACCGCTTTCGTCTGCAAGGGGCAACGGACAAGGGAGCGAACTGGGCGGGAGTGACGCCTGCGCTGTTCCTGGCTGCGGCAGGCAATGTGGTCGTACCTTATGCGGGAGTCCATCTCGGGTATCAGGCGTGGTGCGTGGCGCAGTGGACACTGGGCGCATTCATTTTCCCGATCGTGCAACTATTGTTCATGGTGCGTATCGCGGCCTACGGCATGTTGCCGCGCAAGCTCCTGCCCATGTTGTTCATCTCCATTGCCCCGCCTGCTGCGGGCGGTTTGGGGTTGGTGCAGATCGGTGCGCCCGTCGAGGTGATTGAAGGCGCCTGGGGAATTGCCCTGTTTTTCGTGGTGCTGAGTTTTTTGTCGTTCAAGCCGATGATGCACGAGGCTTTTGCTATCGGTCACTGGGCGCTGTCCTTTCCGCTGGCCGCATTTGCCGGGTTGTCCATGCATCTTGCCCTCGCCACAGAAATCGGGGCGATGCAGACTTTTGCCATCCTGGCGCTGGCGTTGGCCTCGGTGATCATCAGCTGGCTGACTCTTGCGACGGCGCGCGGGCTGCGTGACGGCACCCTGCTGGCGCCTGAACCGGTGGCGTTGATTCATTCCGCCTGATTCGCCAGTGCTGGCACAGGCCAACGGATCTTGATGCCTCGCCTATGATGGAGATGATTGGATGAAGCGCAGCACAAAACCGATACACATTCCTGGAGCCATCACCATGTCAGTCCTGACCAACGCAGCCTCACGCACGGACATTCTCAACCGCCTCAAACGTGCCGAGGGGCAGATGCGCGGCGTGCAGCGCATGATTGAAGAAGGTGAACCTTGTCTCAAGGTGGCGCAGCAACTTTCGGCGGTGCGCAAGGCGCTCGACAGCACCTTTGTTCGCATGACCGTGTGCTATCTCGAACAGGAACTCGATGGCCGTCTTGAAGTGGCGGAGGGCGGAGAGCAACCGAGGCTCAGCGCCATGCTTGACGAAGTTGAGACGCTGCTGGCGCGCATGAGCTGACACCGCGCACCTTCAAGCTTCGGCGGCGTCGATGATGCCGCCGCCAAGGCACACCTCGTCCGCGTACAACACGGCAGACTGTCCTGGAGTGACCGCCCATTGCGGCGTGTCGAAATCCAAAGCAAACGTCGCAGTGTCCTCGTCGCGATAACGGCAGGGGGCATCGGTCTGGCGGTAGCGCGTTTTCGCACCGAATACCAGGCCTTCGGCGGGCGGTTGTCCCGCCACCCAACTGGCAGACAAGGCATGCAGGGCCCGGCTCTGCAAAAGGGGATGATCGTGTCCCTGCGCCACGATGAGCGTGTTGAGTTCCAGGTCTTTTCCCGCCACGAACCATGGCTCGCCGTTGCCGGCTTTGCTGCCACCCAAGCCAATGCCCTTGCGCTGCCCCAAGGTGTAGAACGCCAGACCGACGTGCTGGCCCACGGCTTTGCCCTCCGGGGTCTTCATGGGCCCGGGTTTGGTGGGGAGATAGCGGCTGAGAAATTCCCGGAACGGACGCTCGCCGATGAAGCAGATTCCGGTGGAATCCTTTTTGCGCGCGTTGTGCAAGCCGATCTCTGCAGCGATGTTGCGGACCTCGGTCTTTTCCAGATCACCGACCGGAAATAGCGTGCGGGAAAGCTGCGCCTGATTGAGACGGTGCAGAAAATAGCTCTGGTCCTTTGCAGGATCGAGGCCGCGCAGCAACTCGAACCCTTGGTCAGTCTCGCGCACCCGAGCGTAATGACCGGTGGCGATTTTGTCCGCGCCCAAGCGCATGGCATGGTCGAGAAATGCCTTGAACTTGATCTCGGCGTTGCACAGCACGTCCGGGTTGGGAGTACGCCCTGCGGCGTATTCGCGAAGGAATTCGGCGAAGACGCGCTCTTTGTATTCCGACGCGAAATTCACCGCCTCGATGTCTATACCGATGCGGTCAGCCACGCTGGCCGCGTCGAGCCAGTCCTGACGCGAGGAGCAGTATTCGCTGTCGTCATCGTCTTCCCAGTTCTTCATGAAAAGGCCAACGACGGTGTAGCCCTGTTGTTTGAGCAGCCAAGCGGATACGGAGGAGTCGACACCGCCGGAAAGCCCGACCACGACGGTGCCACGAGTAGAAGTCATCATGCGCAAATTGTAGGAATACGCAACCTAGCGGGTTGGCGAGGGATGCAGGCCCACGTCTCCTCTTCAGTACACGCTTGGGTCGGTGACCACCAGATCGAGCGGATAACGTTGTCCGAGCAAGAAGTCTTCCGCGCAGCGCAGCACCAGCGGGCTGCGGTGGCGGCTGACGCTGGCGCGCAGTGCTTGAATATCCATCCACAAAGTGCGCACGATACCGTCGTCCAGCGCGCGATCAGGATCCGCGGCAGATACCTGGCCGAAAAATGCCAGACGGAGGTAGCTCACATCTGGATTGTCAGGGGCATCATTGCGTCGCGTGCGCGACAAATACATGCCGACCATCCCAGTCGGCGTGAATACTCGGCCGGTTTCTTCCAGCGCCTCGCGCGCGACACCCTGTTGTGGGCTTTCGCCGGCTTCAAGATGCCCTGCGGGCTGGTTCAGGCGAAGACCGTCGGAAGTCTGTTCCTCCACCAGCAGGAAACGACCGTCTTGTTCAATGATGGCGGCAACGGTCACGCGGGGACGCGGATTCGAATATTGACCCCTGGCGGGAATGGGCGGATTTGGAAGGTTGCTGCGATGCATATTGGAAAATGAAAAAAAGCGTTGCAGGATGTACGTAATTTGCGCTTGCGCAATCTTAGGGAAAACGCGTAATAATGCGACGCTTTGATGATTTGCTCAGGCAAGCAAATTTGTCGCGAGTGAGTGGGGGCTGGAACATCTCGCTGTTCTTGCTGCATTCAGACCCAAACAAAGTTGACTTTATAGGAGAAACTCCATGCGTATCGGCATTCCGGCAGAAACCTTGGCCGGCGAAGCCCGTGTTGCAGCAACACCGGAAACAGTCAAAAAGTTGATCGCCCAGGGGCACACAATCGTGATGCAGGCCGACGCTGGCCTGCGCGCGGATGCCCCGGACGCCGATTACATCGCCGTGGGCGCAACGATTGGCGATCGCGCCGAGGTGTTTGCTGCCGAGATGGTGCTGAAGGTTCGCCCGCCCATGGCGGATGAACTGGCGCTGATGAAGCCGGGCACCGTGCTGGTCGGCATGCTCGACCCCTTCGATGCCGAGGGACTCAATGCCATGACGGCAGCCGGACTGACCTCCTTTGCCCTGGAGGCGGCACCGCGAACCTCGCGTGCGCAGAGCATGGACGTGCTGTCCAGTCAGGCCAATATCGGCGGCTACAAGGCCGTCATGCTCGCGGCCAATCTCTACCAGCGCTTCATGCCCATGTTGATGACGGCAGCCGGGACGGTCAAAGCCGCCCGCGTGGTGATTTTGGGCGCCGGTGTGGCGGGATTGCAGGCGATTGCCACGGCAAAACGTCTGGGCGCCGTGATCGAGGCCTCGGATGTGCGGCCGGCGGTGAAGGAGCAAGTCGAATCCCTGGGTGCGAAATTCATTGACGTGCCGTTTGAAACCGATGAAGAGCGCGATATTGCCCAAGGCGTTGGCGGGTATGCTCGTCCCATGCCCGCGAGCTGGATGCAGCGTCAGGCTGCGCAAGTGGCCGAGCGGGTTAAACAAGCCAATGTGGTAATTTCCACCGCACTGATTCCCGGTCGCCGCGCTCCGGTGCTTATTACCGAAGACATGGTCAAGTCGATGAAACCGGGCTCGGTAATTATCGACATGGCAGCGGCGCAAGGTGGAAACTGCCCGCTGACCGAGGCCGGAAAAATCGTGGTCAAGCACGGTGTGACGCTCGTGGGTGAAACCAATCTTCCCGCGATGGTGGCCGCCGATGCTTCGGCTTTGTACGCGCGCAATGTGTTGGATTTTCTCAAGCTGGTGCTCGACAAGGAGAAGGGCTTTGTCGTGAATATGGAAGACGATATCGTCGCCGCCTGCCTGATGTGCCGCGAAGGGCAATTGCTGCGCAAAACGGCCTGAAGCCACACGACGCGATCAATTCCTATCCAGATCAAGGACTGAACCATGCATGAAATTTCTCCCTTGGTGATCAATTTCACCATTTTTGTACTGGCGATTTATGTCGGTTACCACGTCGTGTGGAATGTCACTCCGGCATTGCATACGCCATTGATGGCAGTGACCAACGCGATTTCCGCCATCATCATTGTCGGCGCCATGCTGGCCGCTGCGCTGACCGTCACGCCTTTGGGCAAGGTCATGGGCACGCTGGCGGTAGCACTGGCCGCCGTGAACGTGTTTGGTGGTTTTCTCGTGACCCGGCGCATGTTGGCCATGTTCAAGAAAAAAACCGGCGGCAAGAAATAAACAACATCCCAACGGATATCTGACGCTGTTTGCCTCAACGGAATGATCTTCACAGACCGTTTTCGGTGCAAGGCAAGCAGCGCACAGCACCAAGGAATCAAGGTATGACTCTCAGTATGAATCTCGTGACCCTGTTGTATTTGCTGGCAGCGGTCTTTTTCATTCAGGCGCTCAAAGGTTTGTCGCATCCGACAACCAGCAGGCGCGGGAACGTGTTTGGCATGGTTGGCATGGGCATTGCCGTGCTCACCACGGTGGCGCTGATCATCAAAATCGGTGGGGATGCCGGGGCACTCGGCCTCGGCTATGTGCTCGTCGGACTGGTGATTGGCGGCGGCATTGGCGCGGTGATGGCGAATCGGGTTGAAATGACCAAAATGCCCGAACTCGTCGCCTTCATGCACAGCATGATCGGTCTGGCGGCGGTCTTCATCGCCGTGGCCGCCGTGGCGGAGCCGCATGCCTTTGGCATCGTCCAGGCTGCGGGCGATCTGCTCCCGCCGGGCAACCGCATTGAACTGTTTATCGGCACCATCATCGGTGCCGTGACATTCAGCGGGTCTGTCATTGCCTTCGGCAAGTTGTCCGGGCGGTACAAGTTCCGGCTGTTTCAGGGTGCGCCAGTACGGTTTGCGGCGCAGCATTGGGTGAATCTGATCATTGGTCTTGGGGCCATCGCTTGCGGCATCTGGTTTTTCACTACGCTGTCCTGGACGCCTTTCCTCATCATGATGGCTCTGGCCTTTGTGTTGGGCGTATTGATCATTATTCCCATCGGCGGTGCGGATATGCCGGTGGTGGTGTCCATGCTCAACAGTTATTCCGGCTGGGCCGCCGCGGGCATTGGTTTCTCGCTTGAAAACAATATGCTCATCATTGCCGGATCGCTGGTGGGTTCCTCGGGCGCGATTCTCAGCTACATCATGTGTAAGGCGATGAACCGCTCGTTCATCAGCGTGATTCTCGG
>JBAUTC010000367.1:0-17098 GCA_049582025.1 Thiomonas sp. | reverse complement strand
TCGTTGTGCGCATGAACAGACAGGTGCGCAATATGCAGTCCAGCGCCACGCGCATGATGCTGCAGTCGGCGCAGGAAGATCACAAAGACTTCGTGCATCACATCCTGTCCGAAACCGCAAAGGACAGGGAAGCCATGCTGCCCACCGAGGTGCCAGACCACCACAACTGCCGCCTGGGCAATTGGTACGACGGGCAGGGACAGGCAACGTTTGGCGGCCTCGCGGCGTTCCGCGCACTGGAAGCACCACACGCACAGATCCACGCCACCGCCAGACAGCTGCTTGAAGCCGTGCATGGCGGGCAGCGCGATCAGGTGACCCACCTGTCGACCTCGCTGAGCGATCAGAAAGACCTGATCATTGACCGCCTGAAGGTACTGGCCGATGCCATCGAACACAACAGCGGCAGCGCGGTCTGAGTCAACCGCCCGCCACGCTCAACGGAGACGCCAAGTGGAACTCGCCACAACGCAAACAACATCCTTGACGGATGTGCCATCTGCTTCGCCCGAGTCGCACATCGCAGAGCAAGTCGCGACAAATGGACAGGTCGCCGTGCCCGCCGGAGGTTTGCTGGAGCGGGTGCGGGAAGACCGTGAGCGTGTGCTGCACGCCGTGCTCAATCTGCTCAGCGGCCGCGGCGACGCCGCGCTGCGTGACATCGACCTGATCGATGCCGCCGATTGGGCGGAGAAGATCGGCGGCGTGCGGCATATGCTGCTGCACGGCGTGGACGCCCTGCGGACCACCACCCAGTCGCTCGCCTTCGCAGAAAGTCGCACTGCCGGATTCGACCACGACATCCACGACCTGTCGCAGCGCGTCGGCAACATGGCGACCCGGCTGCAGAGCGCTGCGCACCACACCCACACCGCGCAGACCCAGCTCGATGAATTGCGCACCCATGTCGACGCCACCACCGGTTCGGTCGAACGCAGCGACAAGGCCATTGCCACCACCCTCGACGAAGTAGGCGACGTGTCGCGTTTCATCGCCAACACCGAGACCAAACTCACCGGCTTTGTCGACGCGGTGCAATCGGTGGAAGCGCTCACGACAGGGATCAGCGAGATCGCTTCACAGACCAATCTGCTCGCGCTCAACGCCGCCATCGAAGCAGCCCGCGCCGGCGAACATGGTCGCGGTTTTGCCGTAGTGGCCGACGAGGTGCGCAACCTGGCCCGCAAGACCGCGCGCATCACCCACGAAATCGAGGAACTCACCCACAGCCTGCGCGACCAGTCGTCCGATGTGGGCGTGGACATGGCCCGCTCGGTACAGCGCATGCAACGGGTCGGCACGCTGGTCACCAATACCGGCGAGACCCTCGGCCAGGTCAAGTCCATGCTCAGCCAGGTGCGCAATGTCACGGCGGAGCAAACCGGACTGATGCACCAACTGGTCAGCGACGCCGACCGCCAGCGCCTGGACGCCGAGCAGGCAGCCGAACTGATGCAGGTGTTAGTGCAGCGATTCGAAGCCATGATGGAGCTGATCCGCGCCTCGCGCGAACAGCTCAAGACCGGCGTCACGGCAGTGTCCAAATGGCCCGATGCCGCAGTCACCCTGCGCGTGTCGCTGGCCATGCATTACCAGTGGATCGGCCAACTGCTCACCGCCGCGCAGATGCAGGAGAAAGTGGATATGGACGTGTCCAACTTCCACGGCTGTTTCTTCGGCAAGTGGTACTTCGGTGCGGGCGCCAGCTACTTCGGCAGCGACGCCGGATTTGCCGGAGTCGATTCCGTCCACCAGGACGTGCACCGCACCGGCCAGGCGCTGGTCGACGCCATCCGCACGGACAACACCGAACAGGTCACCGAACTCGCTGCGCGCCTTGAAGGCTTGAGCGGCACCATCACCCAACAGCTCGAAGCGCTCATGCGCAAAATTCCCTGATTGTCCCCTTGTCGCCTACAGGACCCACACCATGAATTCCAATGTTTTGAAAGAAGTCGACGAACGCTCGAACCTCGCTGGCACCAACAAGTTTGAACTCCTGCTGTTCCGCTTGGGCGCTGAGCCGCAATCCGGACGGCGCGAGCTGTTCGGCATCAATGTGTTCAAGGTGCGCGAGGCGCTGGTGATGCCGCAGGTCACGGTGATGCCCGGCGCACCCCGGCATGTGCTGGGTGTGGCCAATATCCGGGGGCAGATCATTCCGGTCATCGACCTTCCGGCCGTGGTCGGCTGCACCCCAAAAACCGGATTGAATATTCTGGTGGTCACGGAATACGAGCGTTCGGTGCAAGGTTTCGCAGTCGAAGAAGTGGAAGAAATCGTGCGCCTGGAGTGGAGCAAGGTGTTGTCGGCAGAAGCCAACGCAGTGGGCGGCATGGTCACCAGCATCGCCCGGCTGGAAGACGACCAAGCGACCCGTCTGGCACTGGTACTGGACGTGGAAAAGGTGCTGCGCGACGTCCTGCCTTCCCGCGTGCATGAAGTCAAGGACACCCAGAATATGGGCCCGGCGCTGGGGCTCAAGCCCGGCGCGATCATCCTGACTGCGGATGACTCATTCGTGGCCCGCACGCAGATCGAAAAGGCCTTGCAGGCACTGCAAGCGCCCTTTGTCAGCACCAAGACCGGCAAAGAAGCCTGGGAGCGCCTGCAGGCGCTGGCCAACGAAGCCCGGGCCGAAGGCAAGCGCGTCGAAGACAAGGTGCAACTCGTGCTGACCGATCTGGAAATGCCCGAGATGGACGGCTTCACCCTCACCCGCCATATCAAGAAGGACGATCGATTCAAGAACATTCCGGTGGTCATCCATTCCTCGCTGTCGGGCTCAGCCAACGAAGACCACGCCCGCAGCGTAGGCGCCGACGCCTATGTTGCGAAGTTCGTCGCAGACGAACTGGCGCAGACCATCCGCCGCGTGCTGACGGCGCATGCCTGAATGCCCTTCTTTGCCCTCTAAAGCGGATCAAGCGATGGATAACACGACCCAAGACGACACAGCGTCCAGCAAGACGTCCCCTGCAGAATTCTTGGCGCACCTTCTCACACAGCGCCCGGTCGACTTGCGACAGACGGCGCCAGCGGAATGTGGCCCGAGTCTCGATGACTTTCTGGCTCTGGTCACGCACCTGGTGGACACCACCACGCACAACGCCACCGGCGTTGCCTACGGCATTGCCCGGATCAGCTTCGAGGCGCGCACTGCCACCAAAGACGCCCAGGCGCATGCCAAGACGCAGACCGAGCGCATCGGTGCCATGGGCGACAGCCTGGAGCGTTTCATTCGTGGCATCGTCGCCGTGCAGGGGCAGACAGAGGAGTTGCGTGTCGAATCGCAGAGCATCAACACTCTGAGCACCCGCGGCGCTCGCGAGGCCAATGAGGCGCGAGAGGTGTTCGACCAACTGGCGCAGGCCACGGGAAACAACCAGACCGAAATCCAGACACTGGGCAAGAGCTTTGCGCAGGTCACCGCCGTCACGCAGGTGATCAAGGACATTGCGCAGAAGACCAGCCTGCTGGCGCTCAACGCCAATATCGAGGCAGCCCGCGTGGGCGAAGCCGGACGCGGTTTTGCCGTGGTCGCCGACGAAATCCGCAAGCTGGCGATGAACACGCAGCAGTCGGTGGAAAGCATTGCCACCTTCGCCGCTGAAGTCAGCCGCAGTCTGCAGGTGGTGACGCAGTCGACCACCCAGTTCGCCAGCCGGATGGACAGCGGCAAGGCGCTGGCTACGGCCATGTCGGCCAACTTCGAGAAAATCGCGCACAACATCGACACGATGAACGCGGGTGTCAACAAGGTGTCTGCCGAATTGGGGCAAGAGGTCGATGCACTGCGCGGCATCAATGGCCAGTTCGCAGCACTGTCGGCCACCGTGCGGGAGAGCGCGAACCAGACGATCGCAGCCACCGAGCGTATTGCTGACGAAGTGCAACAATCGCTCAACGCCAGCCAGTCCCTGTTCGAGGCCGCCACACAGTTTGTCACGGAGTCCAAAACCAGCCAGGTGATGCGCGATCTGGACGCAGTCTGCAAGGAGATCGAGGCTGCGCTGGCACAGGCCCTGGCAAGCGGCGCCCTCACCGAGCAGTCTCTGTTCGACGACCAATATGAACCCGTGCCCGGCACCAACCCGCAGAAATTCCGCACCCGGTTCACCGAATTCATCAAGAGCCGCATCCAGCCGATCCAAGATGCCTGGCTGGCGCACAGCGAGCAGTACCGATTCGTACTGCTGGTCGATCAAAACGGCTATGCCGCTGCACACAACAGCATCTTCGACCGTCCTGTGACGGGCGACTATGCCACCGATCTGGTCGGCAACCGCTCCATGCGGCTGTTCAACGACCCGGTCGGGTTGGCCGCTGCCCGTAACACCAATCCCTATCTGCTCCAGGTCTATGCCCGTGACACCGGGGAGATCATGCAGGAGCTGTCGCGTCCGGTGCATGTGGCTGAGCGCCACTGGGGCGCGGTGCGTCTGGCCTTTGTCTGACGGCGCGCCCGGGCCGCCGCTTTGCTGCAGCCTCCCCATCAGGGGTTGAGACGACTGGGGTGGCCTGTCGTCTTCTTGCGGGAGCATGAACGCGAGCCTGATGCGATTTGTCCGCTTTTTTCACAGTTGCCCAACATATCGAGATGAAACATCTTCGGTTCTGCGCGCAAGCTGTTGTAATTTCAAGCTGACTCCGTCGTTCTTTTCACGCATGGCCCACATCGCACGTTTCCAGTCGGACCGCCAAGGCATCCTCGCGCTGCTCCTCATCGCCAATCTGGCGATCGCCCTGGGCATCGCCCTCGTGCTCGCCACCAGCTGGGAACGCAACCGCACGGGCATCGGGCAGGTCCTCGAAAATGAAGCGGCGTTCTGGTCGGACGCCATGAATCAGCGCTATGACCAGCTCCAGTCCACTTGTGAGATGGCGCAGCGGCAACTGCAGCGCGACCCGGACCTGCTGCAAGACGCTCGGCCCTGGCTGCAGGCCATGGACACCATGGTGCCCTTCATCGACAGCGTCTCGCTGGTCGCTGCAAACGGTGAACTGCTGGCTGGCGAAACCAATGTGGGGCGCAGCGCCCCGGCGCATCTTGATTTTTCTTCGCGTCCTGGGTTTCAACGCGCGCTGCACACCCCCGGACAGATCGAGATCGGCCCGCCACAGCCCGATCCTCTCAACCCCAAACACACCATCACTCCATCGCGCTGCGCCCTCGTCACGGGTGCGGCACGCCAGCCCGTGGTCCTGGTGTTCACAGTCGGACTGCAGCGCGCACTCAAGAATCTGCAAGTCACCTTGTCCGATCGCGAGGGCCGCTGGGTGCCCACCGTAGGCCTGCTGCGCAGCGATGGTGACCTGCTCGCGCGCCTGCCCGCACCACAGGATCACAAGCCCAGCGATCGCGTCCGCGCCCCGGCCCCCGGCGCTCTGGCAAAGGATATCGCCGCGCACCCAACGCAGGCACATGGCATTTTCAATGGGCCCGTTCAAGCCGACGACGGCGCTGATGCCGTCGGCGCCTGGCAGCGTCTCGGACACCGGTCCCTGGTTGCCTTCACCAGCCTGCCCTCCTCCGCGCTCACCGCCCTCTGGTGGCGACAGTCCTGGCCAACGCTGCTGGTCTGGGCCATGCTCCTGCTGCTACAGCTCATTGCATGGCGGCTAATCTCGCGCGCAGTGGAACGGCAGCGACGGCTGACGCAGATCAACGCCGCTCTGGCACAGGCCAACAAGGCGGTTGCCGAGGCCACGGATGAGTCCTCCCTGCTGCAGGCCATCTGTCGGATCAGCGTGGAGGAAGGCGGGATGCAACTCGCCTGGGTCGGACGCCCGGACGCCAGCGGACAGGCACAGCACCTCGCCGCCGCGGGCAGAACCGGCTATCTCGATGGCCTGCAACTCTCCAGCCATGCCGACAAGGCTGGCGGCCGCGGGCCGTTCGGCGTCGCCTGGCGCGAGGCCAAGCCCGTCTTCATCCAGGGCGACAGGTCCGACCGTCTGACCACCCCGTGGGGCGAGCGCCTGGCGAAGTTCGACCTGCACACCATGGCCGCCTTGCCAGTGCTGCGCAAAGGTCGTCCCGACTCTGTGCTCAGCATCTACAGCAGCAGCCACAGAAGAATCTACAGGGAACAACGCCAGCTGATGGAAGAACTGGTGCGCATTCTGGGCCACGGACTGGACCGAATCGACCTGGCCACAGCCGAGCGTAACGAACGTGAAAGCCGCCAGCGCCAGCAGGAACTGGTGCACTCGGTGCTCGCACAGATCGACATCCTGATCAGTGCCCGCAATGACAGCGAAGTGCTGGAAAATGCCTGCACCCGTCTGCTGGAGAGCGGCCTTTTTGCCGCCGTCTGGGTGGCGCAACCCGACCAGCACGACGTCGTGCAAACGCTGGCCGCAGGCGGCCATGGAAGGGAGATTCTCGCAGCCCAGCCCGCACTGCGGGTCAGCGCCGATGCCGTCCACGCAGTTGCCCGCGCCTGGCGCACCGTGCAAGAGGCGCAGGACAACCGCGCCCACACCCCCCTGCTCTGGCCCTGGGCCGAATTCGCTCTGCCGGGATGGCAACAGCTCGCGCTGGCATTGCCGCTGCGCCGAGCCGGCGTGCGCTGGGCCGTACTGGTGCTGGTGCTGCTCAACGGGGAGGATCTGGATGATGGTTTGCACGCCCTGCTGCGCCGCGTGGCCAGCCTGATCGAACGCGCGCTGGGCGAAATCGACCTCAAGGCCGAACTGGAGACCGAGCAGGCGCTGCAACGCCATCTGGCGCGACACGACGCACTCACCGGCCTGCCCAACCGTCTAGCGCTCGAACATCATCTGCCCTTGGCCATGGCGCGTGCACGGCGCCACAAAACGCTGTTGGCCATCGGGGTGATGGATCTCGACGACTTCAAGCCGGTGAACGACACCCACGGCCACGCGGCTGGCGATCAGCTCTTGCGCCAGTTGGCCGATCGCCTCAAGGCCGCCGTGCGTGAGACGGATCTGGTGGCACGCCTGGGCGGTGACGAATTCGTTCTGGTGCTCGAGGGCGTCGCACAGACCGACGACTTGCCCATCGTGCTCGACCGTATCCACGCCGCGGTGGAAGCGCCGTTCGACCTCGGCGACGGCGTGCTGGCCAAGGTAGGCATGAGCCTGGGGCTGACCCTCTACCCGGTCGACGATACCCTGGCCGAGGTGCTGCTGCGCCATGCCGACGCCGCGCTCTATGCCAGCAAGGCGCACAAGGCTAACCGCTTGCGAGGTTGGCAGATCTGGGGAGACGGACTGGAGCAGGCTGCAAGCAAGCCGGCTGAGCTGCTCATCCACACCGATCCCTACGGCGAGACCGCCGCCCGTCTGCTTGGCCTGATCACGGACTTGTTGGCGCAGAACGCCGAGGTTTTTACTGAACGCTTCTACGCCGCCCTGTACCGAGACCCGGAATCCGCCGCCTTGCTGGCCGCCTTCTCCCCCGAGGAGTCGGATCATTTGCGCAAACAGCAGCATGCCCGCGTGATCCACATCCTGAGGGCCGACCTGACCGCCGAGACGCATCGGGAGGAAGCGCGTCATACCGGCCTCATTCACACCCTGGTCGGCGCCAGCAATGGTGCGCTGGTCACCAGCATGAGCGGGTATTTGCAAAGTCTGCACGATCTGCTGGACGAGGCCCCGGTGCGTGGCCCCGACCGCGCCGTGCTCGCTCAGGTGATGACAGCGCGGCTCCAGCGCGAACTGCAATGGCAGAGCGAGGGAGCGCAGGCGCTGCGCGAACAGTATCAGCAGATGCTGTTCGGACTGGAACAGATGCAGGCCGACCTCACCCAATGGGCCGACCTGGCGCGCACGGTGTTGCAGTCGGTGGCAGCCCTACCCGGCATCGCCGCAACCGTGATCTTCAAACCCGACGCCCATGGCCACTTCGTCGCCGAATTCACTTCGGGGGCGTTCGACGAATACCTGCACGCGCTGGAGCAACTCCAGGTTGCCCCGCTGCAGATCGATCCGGAAAGCCCCTTCGGCCAGACCCCGCACCCGCGCTGCTGGCGCAGCGAGCAGATCGAAACCAACACCAGCTATGTCACCGATCCGCGCATGGCCCCCTGGCGTTCTGCGGCGCACAGCGTTGGCATCCGCAGTTCGGCTGCCGTGCCGGTCAAGGACAGTCGCGGGCGCATGCTCGCCGTCATGGGGCTATACGGACGCTACCCCGGGATGTTCGACACCCAGAGCATGCGCAGCTTCCTGCGCGGCCTGGAGCAATTGTTCGAACGCGGGCTCTATGGTCTGATGGCCCGTCGAGAAGACACGCTGTTGGCCGCTCGCGACCGCCGCGCCTGGCGACACCGGCTGTTCAGCGGCGGGCTGGAGATGCATTACCAGCCCGTGGTGGATCTGCGCAGCGGCAAACCCATGACGATGGAGGCGCTGGCCCGCCTGCGACTCGACGATGGACGACTGATCGGGCCCGGCCAGTTCCTGCCCTCGTTCGGCGCGTCCGAACTCACCCGTCTGTTCACTCTCGGTCTGGAGCAGGCGTTGAACCAGTTGACGCAGTGGGACGCCGCCGACCAGCAGCTCGACCTCTCGCTCAACCTGCCCCCGGAAGTGCTTCTCATGCCAGACTGCGCGCGCTGGGTGGCCGATGCGCTACGAGCACGGCACATCGTCCCGAGTCGGCTGCGGCTGGAAATCCTCGAAGACGCCGACTTCCAGAACGACGCCGAACGCGACTGTGCAGTGCACAGTCTCGCCGCCACCGGCGTGCGTCTGGTCATGGATGATCTGGGCAGCGGCTACAGCAGCCTGCTGCGCCTGCGCACCATGCCCTTTCACACCGTCAAGATCGATCAGGGTCTGGTGCGACAGATTCCGGGCGAGACAGATGCGGAAGCGGGTGGAATGATTGGCTTTATTGGCGCACTGGTGCGCATGACACAGGCGCTCGGCCTGCAAGTGGTGGTGGAAGGTCTGGAAACCCCGGCATTGGTCGAAGTGGCAGCCGCGCTCGGCGCCGACGCGGGCCAGGGCTATGCGTTGGCCAAACCGATGCCGGCTGCCGAGGTGCTGGGCTGGCTGCAGCAGTTCCACTGGTTCGGTCAACTGTCCGGGCCGCAAACCAGTCTGGGCCTGCGCGCCCAGCAATGGACGCGCGACAATGCGGAGCGCAGCATGGCGGATTGGAGTCCCCCGGCTCTGCAATGGCCCATGCAGGCGCGTTGAACAATCTGGGCTGAACGGAACATCGACATGCCAGACAGGCAACAAGCAATTGCAGTCCCCGACACCGGCACCCAGTGCCGACCCCGGCGAGACTGCGATGGGCCACTCCGAATGGGCCGGATCGGGAAGACCAGGCCTGTTCCAACCCCGCCCGGTCATCATCCGCACCTTCTGGCCCGAGGCCCGCGTGCTGGGATCGGGCACGCTGGTCGGCCATGATGGCGAGAACCGCTGGGTCTTGCTCACCGACTTCCCGCTCGATCCGGGCTTGGGACTGACCGTCGGCCAGGTGGTGGTGGAACTCGGCACCATCTTCCACTTCATGGGCGACGTGCAGACCTGCCGCGCGGGTCTGCGACCGGGAGACGCAGGCAAGGACGTGTTCATCTCCTGCCTGGAATG
Organism: Thiomonas sp.; assembly: GCA_049582025.1. GTDB lineage: Bacteria > Pseudomonadota > Gammaproteobacteria > Burkholderiales > Burkholderiaceae_C > Thiomonas. Next base: position 7,519 of record JBAUTC010000367.1, on the reverse strand, counting down.
CCGCCGCGCGGAACAGCGAGACTGATCCGCGCGTAAAGCTTCGCCTTCGCTCAGCGCCTATCCGCGCAGACTGAAGTAGCGCAAGGCGCTCTTGGACACGCTGCCACCGGCTGCAGCGCCACCACATGGCACGGCGAATTCCACCCGTTTACGCCCCGCCTGCTTGGCCTGAAGCAGTGCCGCATCCACACGCTGATACACCGCAGCGAAGTCTTCGCCCGGACACAGCTCTGCCAACCCCGCGCTGAAGCTCAGAGCGATGTGGCGTCCCGTGCCGTCCTGCACCAGGGTTTGCTCGCTGAAGGCCGCCAGCAGGCGCTGCACGACAACCAATGAATGCTGCACCGGCGTGCCTGGCAGGAGGAGCATGAACTCCTCACCACCCATGCGCGCGACCCGATCGCTCGGGCGTACCAGACGCTTGGCCAGGGTCACCAGCGCCCTGAGGACGGCGTCGCCGGCATCGTGGCCGTAGGTGTCGTTCACCATTTTGAAATGGTCGAGATCAAGCAGTGCCAGAGTGAGAGGTTGGCCCTGACGCACAACATGTGACTGCACGCGGGCAAACTCGGCATCCAGGCCGCGGCGGTTGAGCGCGCCGGTGAGCGGGTCTTCCTGCAATTGCTGACTGGCCTGTTCGAGTTCGCCTTCCAGTGAGACGATGCGCTCCTGCGCCGCCTGCGCCTGCCGCTGCGCCTCGGCCAGATGCACTCCCAGTTCGCCGCTGCGCTGCTGCATGCTGCGACTGTCGTCAAGCACGTCCTGCACCAGCAGACGGATCTCATCCCATTCGCTGCTGGCCTGCAGTTGTTCCAGACGTGACTCCATGCGCTGGTTGTACTCGCTGCCCTCGGCGGCGTAGTCACTCAGCTTACGCACCAGAAGGTCGATCAGGGTCTTGGCGGTGCTATGGGCATCCTCCTCGCTCTTGCGCAACACACTGTGGCGCATTAGCAGATCACGCACGGCGTTCTGCGCCTGCTCAATGCTCTCCAGCCCCAGTGGAAGCTGCAATTGTTCGCGGATCGCCGTGGCCTGCACCCCAACCCAAGGCTGTCTCACCAGATCACCAAGATGCTCCAGCAGCAGCCGCACCAACTCGGTCAAGCCGTTGCGTACAGCGGCTTCTGTGGATTGTTCACGGTCGATGACCAGCCAGACCTCCCGCGCCTGTGCACTCAGCTCGGACGGCTGCTGCGCTGCACTGTCGGCCACCGCGATCAGCTCGCGCAGCAGCTGCCGCGCGGTATCTTGCGCGCAAAACGGCTGCACGCCGTGCTTGAGCGTCTGCAGCCAGAGGTCGCGCCACTCGCTGCCGTCGTCACGTGAATCGGCGTTGCGGGTTTCGATCGCTGCCGAGGCAGCCTGGCTACCGCTTCGGGCGGGCAACGCCGCCCAGCGATCAAGCATCTGCCCCAGTTCGACCCACAGTGCCTGCACGGTAGGCGAGGACACAAGGCGGTCGATCTGCTGGCGCTTCTGCAACTGCGACAGTCCGCTTTGCGAGCGGTCCCATTGGTCGATGAGCCGGCGCAGCGCTGCACTCCAATCGACGGGCTCCGGCTGCGGCGCCGACGCCTCGGGCTGCACACCGCCTTGCAGACTCTCGAACACCCGGCGGTAGTTGTCCGGTGTAGGTTGCAGCTTGAGTTCGACCAAACGTTTGAGAGTGGCGCGCGCCTGTTCGGCAATGTTCGGCATGAGGTAAGGGCGAAAATTCGTTGTTTGAGCAGAATCGTATTGGATGCGCTCAGGGCAAATGTAAAGAAGGCGGTAATTCACCGCCGGCCTCCAGCCGCCAAAGCCAGGCGAGGAGTTCGGCCACGGCGGTGTAGAGCGCTGGCGGAATCTGGGTATCCAGATCGACCGCCATGAGCAGCTGCACCAGCTGCGGCGACTCATGCACATACACCCCGGCTTCCTTCGCCCGCGCCACGATAGCCTCGGCCACCAGCCCCTGACCCTTAGCCACGACTTCCGGCGCATTGGCGGCGCCAGCATCGTAGCGCAGGGCCACGGCCTGCGGCAGGGAAGGTTTGGATGGGCGCTGCGCGCTCATGCCGCATCTCCCGGCTGCAGCAGCCCGAGCTGCACCCCGCCAACCTCAAGCCCGGCGGAACGCAAGGCTGCACGCAACTGCGGCAAGGCGGCATCGATGCGCTCGTGCGCCGCCTCATCGCGCCGCAACACCAGATCGACCCGGTTGCCGCGCATTTGCAAGCGCGCCTGCACCGCGCCCAGCCGCGGCAGGTCCAGATCGATCTGCGTGCTCCAGCTGCGCTCGGCGGAAGACTGGCCCTGCTGCGCGCCGCCTTCGGGATCTGGCCGCAGACTCCAGCGCGCCGTCTGTCCTGGCCACAACTGGCCTTCCCAGACCACCTGTCCCTGCATCAACGCCTGCAACTGCTGCTGGACGACCCCATGCAATTGCGCCGGCAGACGCGCAGCCAGTGCTACCGGATCGCTTGCCGCCTGCGGTGCCGCTTGCACTGCGTTGTAAGCGGCCAGGCCCGCGTGTTGTGAAACGAGTGCGGGCTCGGCGGCCGACGGCATGCCCGCAGCCGGTGGCATGGTTGGCACAACGTTTGCCTGAGCTGCCGCGGCGGGCGCGGGGGGCGGCTGCGCTGCCGAAGCTGGCGCTTGCTGTAACAGTGGCGACAACTTTCCCTGCGGCTGTGCGAGCAGAGTCGAAAGTGGCTGATGTCCCTGAGCCCACGCCTCGAGATGACTCTCATAAAACAAGCCGCTGCTGCTCAGTGCGCCAGCCAGCAGTCGCGCGGCTTGCTGCGCGGGCTGCGCCGGATTGGTCCAGATGGGTGTGGCAGCATCCGCCGCGCGGGCACTCTGCCCACCGGCGCCCGTGGCAGCCGAAGCCGCATCCATCCCCTTCAGGATGCCGAGCAGTTGTCCCGGCCCCGACAACAGCGCCCGAGCAGCCTCCTGCTGCGGCAATTGTGGCGCGAGCAGAAATTGCGGCTGGCCGTTCTGCGCACCGAGATAGATCAGGGGCAGGCGTGTACCGACTTGTGGCGCCGTGCCAGGCAAGGTGGCCGCGATCAGGGCATTGCCAAGCCGCAGCATCACCTGCGTTTGCAGACGGTTGTCGGCGACACCGGCGGGCGCCGGATTTGCCACCTGCACCTGTACGACTTCGGCGTCAAATGCCGTCCCAGGCGCAGCGGTGAACGCCGCGGACTGCGCGCTGCCGGGTTCCCCAGACCCGACTGGCGTCGCCGGTGCAACGCCGCTGAGGATTTGGGGGACGCTCATGGCGCAGGAAAAACCTCAGATGGGCTCTTGGCGTAGGTTGATGATCAATTCGGCCTCCGCCTCACTCAGACCAAAACGCTCGGCAATCTCGCGCACTGGCAAACCTTGGCGGGCCAGTGCGCGCACCTGGACGCCGACGGCGTCTGCGTCTGCAGTTGGCGCAGAAACCTCCTCGTGCAGCACCGGAATTTCGGCCGGCTCGGCGCCCTCCTCCGAGGCGGCGGCGGACTGCGGCTCCGGCGCAGTGTCCGTGCGGGGCGCCAGGGCGAACAGCGCCGAGGGCTGCGACTCCGCAGTGTCGTGGCCCTGTTCCAGCGCCTGCACACGGCGCTGCAGGCTGTCGACCTGGTCGCGCGTGGCGGCGATCAGGTCAAGCATGCGCTTGAGGGTGAAGGTCAGTGCGATTTGCAGCGCCACGATCAGCGCAGCGAATACCAGGAGGATCAGGGTCATGATGGTGCGGAAAATCAGCTTCGGATGGGGGTGAATGACGCTCAGGCGCGGTCGTCGATGTGTCGTCCGCGGGACGTGTCGGACTCCGGCGTGTCGGCAGGACTGGCGTCCGGAGTCGCGGCGGCAGGGGTGGAGGGCGGCCGCTTCGCTGCCGGTTTTCGCTCCGAAGGCTCCTGCCCTCCGCGCCTGCCGCCATCGGGCAGGCGGGAGACCGGGTCATAGGCGCCTACCGGGTTGATCGTCGCATCGTCCATCGTCTGGGTCCCTCCCGGATCATGCCGGATCAGTGTGCGAAGTAGCTCTGCAGGCGGCCTTCAATGATGCGGGGATTTTCGCCTTCGGCGATAGCCACCAGTCCGTCCACCTGCATTTCCTGCAGCTTGGCGCGATTGTGCACGATGCCCTTGAGCTTGTTGGCGACCGGAAGGAAAAACAGGTTGGCCGCGCCCACCCCATACACCGTGGCGACGAAGGAAACGGCGATACCTTCGCCGAGTTTGCTCGGGTCCGCCAGGTTTTCCATCACGTGGATCAGGCCGAGTACGGCGCCCAGAATCCCCACCGTGGGGGAATAACCGCCGGCGGATTCGAATACCTTGGCAGCCTGGTTGTCATGGTGCTCGAGCGCACCGATCTCCTGCTCGAGCGTGGATCGGATTTTTTCCGGATCGGTGCCATCCACCAGCATCTGCAGACCCTTTTTCAGAAAGGCGTCCGGCACAGAATCGACCACGGCTTCGAGCGCGAGCAGGCCGTTCTTGCGCGCGGTGTCGCTCCATTGCAGAACCTGCTTGATGCTCTCTTGCGGATCGCCTTTTGGCGGCAGCACCACCCATGGCAGCATCCTGAGCGCGCGCAGGAATACCTTGAGGGGGGACTGCAGCATGACAGCACCCGTGGTACCGCCCATCACGATGAGAAATGCCGTGCCCTGAATGATGGAGCTGAGGTGCCCGCCTTCGAGCAGCTGCCCCAACAAGATGGAACCGAGCGCGACCACAACCCCGACGATGCTCAAGATGTCCATGAAAGTTTTCCGTCCGAGTATGACTTCTTATGGCGCCGCGCGGCGCGTGCGCACGGGATCTGCGGCGGTTTTCTGATGGCCCTGCAGGCGGGCGCGCAGCCGCATCACCGCCTGTTTCATGAGCTGGCTGACGCGCGATTCGCTCACTTCCAGCACGCGCCCGATGTCCTTGAGCTGCAAGTCCTCCTGGTAGTACAGCGAGAGCACCAGCTTCTCGCGCTCGGGCAGATCGCTGATGGCGGCCTGCAAGTCACGCTCCAGTTCGGCATCCTGCAACAGGTCTTCGGGCAGCAGGCTGGAATCGTCGGCCTTGCGGTCAGCGTAGTCAGCGCCATTGTCCGGTGTGAGGTCTTCAAGATAGACCAGTTGCATGCTCGTCTCGGCCAGGGCGTCGTAATACTCGGCGAGTTCCCAGCCCAGATGCGCGGCGATCTCGCCGTCGTCAGGATGCCGCCCCAGGCGCTGCGTGAGCAGTTGCTCGGCGCGCTCCATTTGCCGCTCCTTGGCGCGACTGCGGCGCGGCAGCCAGTCGAGTTTGCGCAATTCGTCGTAAATCGCACCGCGGATGCGGATGGCAGCGTAGGTGGCGAACTGCGCCGGCGACTGCATTTCACCCCGGTCGAGCGCATCCCACAGCCCGATCATCCCCGCCTGTTCCAGATCGGAAAAATCGACCGACGCCGGCAACTGTGCCGCCATTTGCCCGGCGATGCGTTTGACCATTGGCAAATGCTTGGTCAGGCGCTCCTCGCGGGTTTCCGGAGCGGGATAGAGGGGTGTTTTCATGCGTTCAGGCCGCAATGTCGTGAATGCAGCGCCACTTATGCCGCCTGCTCAGCGCGCAGCCACTGCTGCATGAAAAATTCGATCCGCCCGCTCGGACCTTGCGGTAGCGGCCAGCCATTCAGCCGTGACGCCAATGCGGAGAACGCCAGGGCGGCTGCGCTTTGCGGTGCCGACTCCACCACCGCGCGTTGACTGCGCACGGCGGTGCGCAAAGCGGCATCCAGCGGAATGCTGCCGACCAGGTCGAGCGAGACATCGAGGTAGCGATCGGCCACTCCGGTGATCTTGGCGAACAGCGCCTGCCCTTCGCGCGCATCGCGCACCATGTTCGGCAGCAGATGAAAGCGCTTGAGGCCATGGTGCTTGCTCAGCACCTTGATGAGGGCGTAAGCGTCGGCCACCGAAGCCGGCTCGTTGTTCAGCACCACGATGAGATCCTGCGCTGCGCGGCTGAAGGTGAGCACGTCACCTGCAATGCCCGCGGCACAATCGACCAGCAGGTAGTCCAGAGGGATGTCGAGGGTACTCACGGCGTCGATCACCCGCGCCTGCGTGCCAACGTCCAGTGAGGCCATGCCGGCTACGCCGCTGGAGGCCGGCAGCACCAGGATGTCCTGCGGCCCGCGCACCAGCACGTCGGTAAGCTGCTTTTCGCCCGAGAGCACATGCGAGATGTTGAAGCGCGGCGTGAGGCCGAGCAGGATGTCGATATTGCCCAGGCCGAGGTCGGCGTCGAACACCATCACCCGCTGGCCGCTGCGCGCCAGGGTGATGGCCAGATTGGCGACCACATTGGTCTTGCCCACGCCGCCCTTGCCGCTGGCGACGGTGATGACCTTGGTCGGGGGCCGCTGCAGGCGGCGAAGTCCTTCGGCTTGATCCATGATGGTGTCCTTGGTCACGGAGTCAGGCGGAGCGGGCTTGCGCTACTGCGGCAGCGGGAGCGGAGTCGAAGCGGGTCACGGGATCGTGTTCGAGTAAAGCCGTGATCTTAGCCAGCGACGGCACATGCAGGTCTTCCGGCACCCTCTGACCGTCTGTATAGAACCAGAGCGGGACGCTGCTTTCCACCAGCCATTGCAGCGCCGCGCCGAAGCTCGGGCTCTCGTCGAGCTTGGTGAGAATGGCTGCGGCCACCGGCAGCCGGCGGTACAGCGCCCAGAGTTCGGCATACGCAGCAGGAGCCAGTCCGGCGCCGACCACCAGCAGGCGGGTGACGCTGTCGCCAAGGGCCTGCAGCCACTGCATCTGCTCGGCCATGCGCACATCACGCGGGCTCAGACCGATGCTGTCGATCAGCACGAAGCGCCGATCGGCAAAGTCGCTCAGGTGTTGCTGCAACTCCTCGCCATCGCGCGCCACCGCCACCGGCACGCCAAGGATCCGGCCGTAGATCTTGAGCTGCTCCACCCCGCCGATGCGGTAGGTGTCGGTGGTGATCAGCGCCACCGCAGCCGTGCCGTGGCGCAGCACCAGCCGCGCGGCGAGTTTGGCGATGGTCGTGGTCTTTCCCGCGCCGGTGGGACCGACCAGAGCATAGATGCCACTGGCGGAGACCGGATCTCCCGCCACCTGCAAACCCTTGCCGAGATACGCGGCCAGCGCCCCGCGCAGGTTGAGCGACTGACTGCCCAACTGCCGCGCCCGCGCGCTGGAAAAACCCAGGGCCTGCAATTGCTCGCCCAGTGGAGTGAGCGACCCGGTATCGGCCAGTCCGGACATCTGCGCCTGCATCCACTGCCGCAGATCATGCAACTCATGGCGCAGAGTGCCGAGTTCTTCCTGCGATGACAGTCGCGTCGGTTCGCCCGTGCTCGCGGCGCGGTGCACTGGCGCCGTCTGCGCTGCGGGCATGCGGGCGGCGCCGAGCATGGCAGCATCTTTCTCCTCCAGCGACATAGGCGCCGACTGGGCAATGGGATGCACCGCCTCCGTGGGCGCCGCCGGAGGAACAATCCGCGCGACAGCGGGCAGGGGGAGGTC
>JBAUTC010000366.1:0-2292 GCA_049582025.1 Thiomonas sp. | reverse complement strand
GCTCTTGAGCGGCTGTCCGGGTAGCTGAATTGCAGCGACCCTGTGAAGTGGCTCGGCAGCAGCGACGGCGCTCAGCAAGACTGTGCACATGCTGATGGCGAAAAGTGTTCCAACAACGGTATGGCGGGCGTACATGGAGGGAGTGCAGGGACGGGGCGGGCGCATGTCGAGTGCAGCCCGACGCCGCGATGGTCAAAGGGAACGCCCGGTCGAGCGAGACGGCAGCTGGCGAAGCGGATGCATCAGCCGATGGTGGAATTGGTCCAGGCTGAGCGGTCGCGCAGCCGGATTCCACCATCTCGTGGTGACACTTCGATGACAGCTTCGTTGACCGGTGGACCTGTCCCCATTCCGAGCGCGAATCAATCATCCGTACCGCGACTCATCCCCACGGAGACGGGATCAACGACAGGGCGCGGGAAGTTGCGGGGCGGGCGTGACAATTACTCGGACGCGTGTGGCTGGGCCCAGCCTCTTGCTCCGTTCGCCATGTGCTGCACGACCTTCGACCAAGGGACTTGCTGGAAATCGCTGCCCACAGGCACCACCAGCCCCAACTCCCTGGCGACCTTCTTGGGCCTCGGACGTCGGCGGCTCGTCAGCTCGTGTGTCGCCGCCCGGACCTTCGCCGGGCCCACCTGCTCGACGAGCCATTGCGCGAGTTCGAGATCGGCGGATCGTTCAAGCCTGAATCCGAGAGAAACGAGGCGTTCATGCGTGTATTCGGTATCCATATCGCGTCCTCTTCCCCCGAAGAAACGGAAACTCTTCTTGTTTTGTGACGCGAGTGTAACGTTTGAACAGATGCTGCCGCAGGCGGCAAAGCCGTCGGTGGCGTTGCAACCGTCGGCGACAGGAGAACTTTGGAAGCGGCCGCTCAGAGGCTGTTGCCGCCGCCGATGAAATGCGCCAAATCTCGGTGGACTGGCTCATCTTCGGTCGGCGGCAACAAGCAGGCACAACGCCGGAAACGCTGGTCCGACACAGCGTTCAAACATGCTGTCTGCGATCGACAAACAATTGATTGCCAGGAAGGCGTTTGGCAGCCTTCTTCATGTCGGCCAACACATTGGAGAGTTCGCGGTGCGACTCGAAAGCGTGCGCATTGACGCGCACGGCGCCGATGGAAAGGGTGGGGATGGGAAAGAAGATCGCGTCGCCGCGCCGGTTGTCAGCCCAGAAACCGCGATCATGCAGCACGTCTGCCTCGAAATAACCCGCCACGCCAGACTCGAAACCACGCAGTACCTGCTGCAGCTCGGACTCCCATTCGATCGATTGCGACAGCACGATGAAGTCGTCGCCGCCGACATGGCCGACGAAATTCGTAGCCTGCGGTAGATGGGTTTTGAGAAGTTCGGCCAACAGCAGGATGATTTCGTCACCCATGCGATAGCCGAACTTGTCGTTAAACGGTTTGAAGTTGTCAATGTCGCAATAGGCCGCGGCAAAACGCCGGCCTTCCCGCAACCACCGGTCGATGCAGTCGTTGATCGGCACATTACCTGGCAACAAGGTCAGCGGGTTGGCATAGCGCGCCGCCTGCACCTGGAACTCCGTGACCAGGCGCAAGAGATCGCCCACGAGCAGGACGCCACGGTACTGCCCCTGATCGGTGACCAGCATTCCCTCAGTCGCGTGGCGGGAGCTCGACTCGGCGATCAGGGTGCTGGCCTGCTGCAGGCTGCTCTTGGCATCCAGGCGCAGCACGTCGCTGCTCATGATCAGGCTGCATGGCTTGTTGCCGAAGAGGTCGCGCACATTCGGGCGGAACAGCCGGTCGGCCAGGATGTAGCGATTGATGATGCCAAGTGGCAAGCCATCGTCGTCGACCACCGGTACGGACATCAGGTCCCGGTCGTCCGCCAGGGCCTGGAGGATGACATCGAGCTTGGTCTCGGGCCGCACCGGCTCGACCCTGCGCGCCAGGCCAAGCACCGATTGCTCAATACTGCCGCGGCTGGCCGAGACATGCAGAGTGGGCTGCGGGCTGTCCAAAATACTCCGGGTGATAGCCGCAGGCTCGCTGGGCGGGCGACGACGCGGGCGCGCAATGAAATAGCCCTGAGCCATCGGCACACCGAGTTCGCGCAGCGTGAGCAGATCGCGTTCGCTCTCGACACCTTCAGCCACGACAATGGACTGGCTGGCTTCGGCCAGCAACAGCATGGACTGCACGAAGGCGGCCTTGAAGGGGTCGTCGCCAAGATTGGCAGTGAAGCTGCGGTCAATCTTCAGATAGCGCGGGCGCAGACGCTTCCATAGGGAAAATCGTCCGAAACCCTGACCCAG
>JBAUTC010000365.1:0-2110 GCA_049582025.1 Thiomonas sp. | reverse complement strand
GCTCTCAATATGGCGTTCCACGCCGCCGAGCGCCACCAGAAGAGTGTGGTTCCCTAGATTGACGGCTTTCCCGGTGCCAAGCACCCTGTCAACGGGGCTGACCATCGACATGCGCGTCATGTCATCGATGAGGCACAGGACGTCTGTCACTGGCCGTCCCATTGCGTGGCCTGATTGCCAACCGGAAAGATCTCGTGCAATGGCGTTCAAAAACGTCACGCGTCCGAAGACATCGGTCGTGATCACCCCGTCACCAACGGAAGAGAGGGTGATCTGGGCGAGTTCCTTTTCCTCGTAAAGTTGCTCTGACAATTGCCGTTGCGCAACCGCCAGTTGCCGCTCCCGATGGAGCAAGTCAATCCGGTCCAGTCCGTGTGAGATGTCCTGCGCCAGAGTATTGAGAAGGACGCGAAGCTCCTCATCGAAGATGCCGGACTGCGCGTGGTAGACGGAAAAAACGGCCCAAATTTGCCCGCCGCGGAAGATGGGTTGCGTCGCACTGGCATCCAGACCAAAACTGCGAGCACGTTCTTGCCAGGGTTTCAAGCCAGGGATCGATGCAAAGGATTGGCTGTATATCGGCTCTTGGCCCCGCCAACTCTGGCCGCTGGGTCCCTGCCCCTCGGGGATCTGCGGATTCGTGCTGATGTAAAAATTCTCCAAATAAGCAAGCGCCGGTCCAGATCGGGCTAAAAATTGAATGCGGTCCGATGCGTCTGGCCTACCGATCCATGCCAACTCCAGATGCGCATGCTGGATTGCCAAATCGCAAATGGATTGCAGCAGGACATGATCGGTCTCGCTGGAGGCGACCACTTGATTGACCGCCGCGCGTAGCGCATTGAAATCCGACAATCGGCGCAGTGCCGTGACATCCACTTCGGTGCTGATGAATCCGTCGAGATTACCGTCAGATTTATAGAACGGTGTGCAGGCAATCTGGACCCAGTAGACTTTTCCCGTCTTGGTGTAATTGAGGAGCGTGGCCTCGAAGCCATTGCCCACATTGATTGCAGCGCGCATCCTGGCGACGGTGTAGGGGTCTGTCTGTGGTCCTTGCAAGACGTCGCCAGGCTTGCGGCCAAGGAGTTCTTCCGCCGTATAGCCAGTCAGGGTCTGGATGCCGTCATTCACCCAGGTCGTTATTCCGCGAGGATCGCAGATGATGACACCATTTGTCGTCCGGCTTGCCACCAGAGAGAGGCGCCGCATGCCCTCTTCGAGAACTTGCCGTTCCAGTTCTTCCTGTCGCTGCTGGAGCAGCAAGGCGATGACGGAGGCAGCAAGTTCAAGAAGTTGCTGTTCAAACAGATGGGGCAACCCCTTGGTAAAACTCGTCAGCGCGAAGGTTCCAACAATTTTCTGATCCTGGTTGCGGATGGGCATGGACCAGCAGGCGTTCAAGTGATGATCAATGGCCACCGAACGCAGATCCTCCCAGCGCGGATCAGTCTGGGTGTCGCTCACGAAGACTGGCTCTTGCCGGTAGATCACGTTTCCACAGGAGCCAGCGCCAGGCCCTGGTTTGAGATCGTTGATCTGCCGGATGACCTCGACTGGAATGCTCGGTGCGCTGAATACTTGCAAGTGCCCCCCGGCATCCACAAGCATGATCGAGGCCACGGCATTCGGCACGGCACTCTCGAACAGTCGACAAACGTCATCAATGCGCGTCTTCGCACTCGACGTTCCTGCAGTCACCTTGAGCAAATCGCGTTGGAACTCCAGCATCTGCTCCATTTGCGCAGGCGTGATGTCATACTGGCTCAAATTCACTGTCATGCGCCCCTCGTCTCCGTGTGTGACAGCGAGCTGTCCGCATTCAGATTGTCTGAGAAAACCGGCCAAGAATTCTCTGTGGGAACGATCGTCTTTCCCAAATAGTTCACGATTGCGTTGACTATCTTTGCACAAACTGTTGGTGCCGAGCCCGGAGTGAGCCACCCTGCCATCCTTGTGCTGAACCGGCTGCAACACCAACCCGGCAAGAGACGACATGGATCCCTACCGATTCTGGTGGTTCATGGCCCAGTCGGCACATCCCCCTGGACCGGCCCAATATGAGCGTCGGCGCCAACGTGTACGCGTTAACGACACAGAATCCAACGAC
>JBAUTC010000364.1:0-4974 GCA_049582025.1 Thiomonas sp. | reverse complement strand
GCAAAAGTCCAGAAGGCGGTGCGTTCGGCAAAGTCGGCGCGGGCGCGCTGCAGGGCGGCGGGCTGGCGTTGCGCCAACGGCTTGTCCCACCTGTTCCACAGCCGTTCGCCGAAGTGTTCGGACAGTGCCATGAACAGTGCGTAATCGTCCAGCCAGGCGGCGTGTCCGGCGCAGAAGGCGTCGAGGTCGACGCGTTCCTCGGCCGTTGCGGTGGCGGCAAACCGGCGCGCGGCGCTTTGCAGACGGTCCATGCGAAACGGGATGACCTGCTCGAAGTTCACCTGTTGATCTGACAGGCCGTCGAGCGGGACGAGGTCATCGGAGTCCAGCCAGCCGCGCTGCTGCAACTCGGTCAGGTCGATCAGCAGCACATTGCCGGCAAAGGCCGAGCTGCTCATGTAAGGCGAATGGCCGATGCCGATGCCGCCCAGCGGCAGGAACTGCCAGAGCGACTGCCCGGCGGTGTGCAGCCAGTCGACGAAGTGATACGCACCCGGCCCCAGATCACCGCTGCCATGCGGCCCGGGCAGGGAGGTGAGATGCAGCAGCACGCCGCTGGCGCGTGCAAAGCGCATGGCGCTGGTGGTGGATGTCATGGTGCGGGACTGACGTTTGCGGACGGGAAATTTGTCGGGACGTCCGCGCCGATTCCGCCTGGCACGAACCGCTGGTGGGGCCGGGTTTCAACGCGTCCAGTAGGCATCGAACGGGGTCCGGGTCTGCTGGACGAGGTAGCTGATGGGATGCTGGGTGCTCGGTGGCGGGGTGCTGGCCTGCGTGAACACCGCGTGCTTGGCCTCGCCGGAAATGGCCAGCAGCAGGTGGCGAGCACCAAGCAGCGCCGCGAGGCTGAGGCTGACGCGCTGGTGCGGCGCCTGGGGCGGCGTGACGGATAGATACGCGTCGGGATAAGCGGGATCGAGCCCCGCAGGCAGCTCTGCCGCGCCGGGGAAGAGTGAGGCGGTGTGACCATCGTCGCCCATGCCAAGCAGCGCGGCGCTGATCGGCAGTGCCAGGGCTCGCAGCCTTGCATTGGCACGGGCCACGCAGCCAGCCAAGTCCTGCGGGTCGTCGACCAGCGGGAGGAAACGCGTCTGCGCCGCCGCGCCAGTCAGCAGATGGGTGCGCACGAGTGCGGCGTTGCTGTCGGCATGGCTGGCGGGAACGAACCGCTCATCGACCAGGGTGACGGTGATGTGCGGCCAGTCGATCGGCGCCTGCGCCAGGGCGTGGAACAAGGGGATGGGCGAGCGTCCGCCCGAGACGGCCAGCAGCGCCTCTCCATGTTTGGTTAGGTCTGCCGCCAGCGCTGCCGCCACGGCCTGGACCAGGCGCGCGATGTGATCTTGCGCGTTGGCGCAGACATGGAGCACCGTTCAAATCTCCTCGTGCCAGGAGGCGCCGTCGCGCGAGAGCAGGGCGCTGGAGGCCGCCGGCCCCCAGGTGCCTGCGGTATAGATCTTGGGTGTCTCGCCGTTGCGCTCCCAGCAATCGAGAATCGGCTCGACCCAGTGCCAGGCGGCGGTGAGTTCGTCGCGGCGCATGAACAGGCCGAGCTGGCCGCGGATCACGTCGAGCAACAGGCGCTCATACGCATCGGCGCGGCGCTTTTGCGCCGTGGATTCGAAGTCCAGATCGAGCTTGGTCGGGTGCAGGCGCATGGCGTCGCCCGGTTCCTTGGACAGGAAGTGCAGGCTGATGCCTTCTTCGGGCTGCAGGCGGATGACCAGCCGGTTCGCGCCCTGCAGGCCCACCGGGCCGCCGAACAGCGACAGCGGCACCGGGCGGAAGCTGATGACGATTTCCGCCAGCCGCTCCTGCATGCGCTTGCCGGTGCGCAGAAAGAACGGCACCCCGGTCCAGCGCCAGTTGGCGATCTCCGCCTTGATCGCCACGAAGGTCTCGGTGCGGCTGGCCGGGGCGATGTCCGCCTCCTGCAGATAGCCCGCCACCGGCTTGCCGTCAATGGCGCCGGCTCGGTACTGGCCGCGCACCGTCTTGCTCGCCACGTCGGGCTCGGTGAAGGGCTTGAGCGCCTTGAGTACCTTGAGCTTTTCGTCACGAATGGCGTCGGCCTCCAGGCTGGCCGGCGGCTCCATCGCCACCATGCACAGCAGTTGCAGCAGGTGGTTCTGCACCATGTCGCGCAGCGCGCCGGTCTTGTCGTAGAACTCCCCGCGACCCTCCACACCGATGTCTTCGGCAATGGTGATCTGCACGTTGTCCACCCATTCGCGCCGCCACAGCGGCTCGAACAGCACGTTGCCGAAGCGCATCGCCATGAGGTTCTGCACCGATTCCTTGCCCAGATAGTGGTCGATGCGGTAGAGCTGGCTTTCTGCGAACGACCGGGCGACGGCGGCGTTGATGGCGTCCGACGAGTCCAGATCGTGTCCCAGCGGCTTTTCGAGCACCACGCGCACGCCGGGGTGGTTGAGGCCGACGCGGGCGAGCTGCTCACAGATGCGCTCGAACAGCGAAGGGGCGGTGGCCAGATAACACACGGTGACATGCGCGTTGTCGGCCCCGAGCAGCGCGGCCAGGGCGTCGAAGTCGGCGGGCATGCTGGCGTCGAGCTTGAGGTAGGTGATGCGCGCGGCGAACGCGGCCCAGTCGGCGGCGGTGAAGTCCGCCTTGATGTGCGGACCAGACTGCGCCCGCACCTGCGCCAGGTAGTCTTCAAGGGTCAACTGGCCCCGGCCGAGTGCCACAATGCGCCCGGACGGGTGGAGCGTGCCGGACTTGTGCGCCTGATACAGCGCCGGCAGCAGCTTGCGCATGGCCAGATCGCCTGTGCCGCCGAACAAGACCATATCGAAAGCGGGAGTTGCAGTCATGTGTGCCCTGTTGGAGGAAATATGAGGTCGTCAGAACGGCTTGAAATCAGTGTAGGGACAGGCAGGCTTTGCCGCGTTGCATGCACCATTCTGCTCGCTGGAAATTGACTGGAATCATGAATCATTTTCCCCGGAAGGTGCACGAATTTCTCAAAGGTACGAAAGTTGCGTGTCACGTCTCATCGCGCAACGACTTAAATGACTCTGCAATATCCTTGCCACCCTCGCCGAATTGCGACACGCCATGAACCGATCCCCGCATATTCATCCCATCGTTGCCGCGGTGACGCAGCGCATTGTTGACCGCAGCCGGCCGCGCCGTGCGGCCTATCTGGAGCGCATTCGCGGCGCGCGGGGCAGCAAGGTCGAGCGCGGCCAGCTCTCGTGCACCAATCTGGCGCATGCGATCGCTGCCGCGCCCGCGCCCGCGCGCATCCTGCTCAAAGAGGTCACCGCGCAGTCGCGCCCCAACCTGGCCATCGTCTCCGCCTACAACGACATGCTGTCGGCGCACCAGCCGCTGGACGCCTTTCCCGCCTGGATCAAGGAGGCCGCGCAGGCCGCTGGCGCCACCGCGCAGTTCGCCGGGGGCGTTCCCGCGATGTGCGATGGCGTCACGCAGGGGCAGGCCGGGATGGAACTGTCGCTGTTCTCGCGCGACGTGATTGCCATGGCCACTGCCGTGGCACTGAGCCACCAGATGTTCGACGCCGGGCTGTACCTGGGCGTGTGCGACAAGATCGTTCCCGGCCTGCTCATCGGGGCGCTGGCATTCGGCCATCTGCCCGGCATCTTTGTGCCGGCGGGGCCCATGACCAGCGGCATGGGCAATGACGAGAAGGCGCGCATCCGCGGGCTCTACGCCGAAGGCAAGATCGGTCGTCAGGAACTGCTCGACGCCGAGATGCAGTCGTATCACGGCGCGGGCACCTGCACGTTTTACGGCACCGCCAACTCCAACCAGATGCTCATGGAGATCATGGGCCTGCACCTTCCGGGGGCCGCCTTCGTCAACCCCGGCACGCCCCTGCGCGAAGCACTCACGCGCGCGGCGGCCGCCCGTGCGGTGGCCATTTCCGCCGAAGGGCAGGAGTACACGCCGATTGGCGAACTGGTCGATGAGCGCACCATTGTCAACGGCATCATCGGCCTGCTGTGCACCGGCGGCTCGACCAACCACACCATCCACCTCGTGGCCATCGCCCGCGCCGCCGGCATCGACATCAACTGGACCGACTTCGACGATCTGTCCAAGGTCATCCCCACGCTGACCCGCCTCTATCCAAACGGCAAGGCAGACGTCAACCAGTTTCACGCTGCGGGGGGCATGGGTTTCGTCATCCGCGAGCTGCTGGGTGCAGGTCTGCTGCATGGCGAGGTGCGGACCGTGGCCGGACCTGGCCTGGCGCGCTATGCGCAGGAGCCGGGGCTGGACGCGGGGCGGCTGGTGTGGCGCGACGTCACCGGCGACTCGCTTGACCGCGACATCCTGCGTCCGGCGGCAGACCCGTTCGCGCCCGATGGAGGTCTGAAGCTGCTGACCGGCAACCTGGGGCGCGCGGTGATCAAGGTGTCGGCGGTGAAGCCCGCCTACCGCGTCATCACCGCCCCGGCGATTGTGTTCGACGACCAGGACGATCTCCTTGCTGCATTCAGGCGTGGAGAGCTCGAGCGCGATTTCGTCGCAGTCATCCGCTTCCAGGGACCTGCCGCCAACGGCATGCCTGAGCTGCACAAGCTCATGCCCACGCTGGGCGTGCTGCAGGAGCGTGGATTCAAAGTGGCGCTGGTGACCGATGGGCGCATGTCCGGCGCGTCCGGCAAGGTGCCGTCGGCCATTCACATCACGCCGGAGGCGGCGCACGGCGGGCCGATTGCCAAGGTGCGCGATGGCGACCCCATCACCCTGAATGCCGAGACTGGCGAGGTGTTCGCGCAGGTCGCGCCCGAGGTCTGGGCCGCTCGCGAGGCGCAGACCATCGATCTCACCCGCAACCAGTATGGCGTGGGGCGTGAACTCTTTGCCGGATTCCGCAGCCATGTGGACGGTGCCGAGCAGGGCGCGGCAAGTTTTCAGCATCCGGATTGGACAGGGGATTGCGCATGAGCACGACACCCATCAGTGGCAGCGATCTGC
>JBAUTC010000363.1:0-4506 GCA_049582025.1 Thiomonas sp. | reverse complement strand
GATTCTGGTGGCCCTGCCCAATCCCTGCCGTTATCACTGGGCCGACATCATCGAGGGCCGCGAGTTGCTGCGCGACACGCCAGCGCGCCGACCCTTGCGCGCAGACAACCTGGCCGCGATCGGGCTGGAGGCGATGCACGCCCATGCGCATCCGTTGCTGGCTGCCTGGGGACGGCAAGGGCGCGACTTCATGCGCCAGCTCGATGCCTTCGATGCCCGCGCCGTGATGCAGGACGAACCGGAATTGCCGCGGGGAGGCGTATTCGACGATGCGCCGGGAACCACGCTGTTGCAACAGGCACAGGCCGCCGTCCGCGATCTGCTGCCCTTGCAGGAGCACCCGCGCAACGTCATCGGCGCATCCGATCGTTCGGTGGTGTTCCACATCACCCACAGCGCTCAGCGCGAGGTGGAAGTCCTGCACGACCAGTTGCTGGGCCTGCTGGCGCGGCGCGATGGTGCAAGTGCGCTGCAGCCGCGCGACATCGTGGTCATGGTGCCGGATATCGCACCGTTCGCCCCGGCCATCCGCGCGGTGTTCGGCCAATATCCGCCGGGCGATCCGCGCTTCATTCCCTACGACATCGCCGATCTCCCCGCGCGGGCGACCGAGCCCTTCATGCTCGCGCTCGAATGGCTGCTGCATCTGCCCGATCAACGCATCCATGCTGCCGCCATCGGCGACCTGCTGGACGTACCCGCCATCGCCCGGCGCTTCGGCCTGCAGCCCGAGGACCGGCCACGCCTGACGCAGTGGATCGCGGGCGCGGGGGTACGCTGGGGCCTGGACGCGGAGCAACGCGCGCACCTTGGCCTGGCCGCCTGCGGCGAGCAGAACAGCTGGAGTTTCGGTTTGCGCCGCATGCTGCTGGGCTATACCGGCGCCGGCGCGGACGGCTTTGAGGGCATCGTCCCATTCGACGAAATCGGCGGTCTCGACGCTGCCCTGGTCGGGCCGCTGGCAGACCTGCTCGACGTGCTCCAGTCCTGGTGGCACACCGCGTGCGGCATGGCCACGCCGCAGCAATGGGCGCAGCATGCGCGCGACCTGCTCGACGCCATCAGTCTGCCGCAAGACCTCCGTGAGCGCGAGACGCGCGCCCGGATCGACGACGCCCTGGCCGTCTGGCTGGACCATTGCGCGGCTGCGGGGTTCGACGAACCGGTGCCGCTGGCCGTGCTGCGCGACAGCTGGCTGGATGAAGTGGACGACGTGGCCGGCGGCGGCCGCTTTCTCGCTGGAGGCGTGACCTTCTGCACCCTCATGCCACTGCGCTCCATTCCCTTCGAGGTCGTCTGCCTGCTGGGCATGAACGAGGGCGACTATCCGCGCCAGAGTCCGCGCAGCGACTTCGATCTCATGCGGTCGCCGGGCCAGTATCGCCCCGGTGATCGCGCGCGGCGCGAAGACGATCGCTACCTCATGCTTGAGGCGCTGCTGTCCGCACGGCGCATGCTCTACGTCAGCTGGGCCGGGCGCAGCCCGCGCGACAACACCGCGCAGCCGCCCTCGGTGCTGGTCGCGCAGTTGCGCGACTATCTCGCTGCAGGCTGGCGCGGCGACGACGGGCAGGACACTGTGCTCACGCAGCGCACCACCCTGCATCCCTTGCAGCCGTTCAGCCGCAGCTATTTCGAGGGCGATCCGGCGCTGTTCACCTATGCCCGCGAATGGCGGCAGGCGCACGGCGGAACGGCGTCACAGGCGCAGGACCTGCCGCCGTTCGAGGTGCTCACCGAGGCGTTGTCGATGCAGCAACTCGCCCGTTTCCTGAAAAATCCGGTCAAGGCGTTTTTCCGCACCCGGCTCGATGTGGTGTTCGACGATCTGGACACGCCGGACGACGACGAAGTCTTCGACCTAGACGGTCTGTCCCGCCACGGCTTGCTCAACGCCTTGCTCGACGACCCGAAGACCGCCGTGCGCGAGGGTCTGGAGCCAGCCCTGGAGCGGCGCGTGCATCGCTTGCGCGGCGCCGGACTGCTGCCCATGCGCGCACTTGGCGTGCGCGTGGCGTGCGAGCTGAAACAGCACGCGCTGCCCATGCTGACCCGTTGGGCCGATTTGCAGCAGGCGTATCCGCAGGAAGTGGACAAACTTCGGCTCGCCTTTGCGCATGACGCAGTGCGGCTCGACGACTGGCTCGACGGTCTGCGCGCCGACGGGCAGGAGCGCGTCTGGATCCTGCTCACTGCTTCGCGCCTGCTCGATGGCAAAGAGGAGGTCCGCGCGGATCGGCTGATCGATGCCTGGGTGCGGCAACTCGTCTCCAGCGCCTGCGGCCATGCGGTGCAGGGTTGTCTGATCGGCATGGACGCGGTGGTGCAACTGCCGCCCCTGGCGCAAGAGCAAGCGGCTGCAGACCTGCGGGCTGTGCTTGCGGCGTGGAAGGCGGGGATGACCGAGCCGTTGCCTTTCACCGCCCGCACTGCGCTCGCGGAGATTGGCAAAGGGCAGGGCGCCTCGACCTACGACGGTGGCTACAAGCGCAGCGCAGAGGTCGAAGATCCCTGTCTGGCCCGCGTGTTTCCGGACTTTGACGCCCTGCGTGCCGATGGGCGGTTCGACAGCTACGCCGCCGCTCTGTTTCAGCCGCTGATCGATTGGGTGCAGAAGTCTGAAGTGGATGTCCACAGCCAGACGCAGATCCCCGCCACCGAGGAGGGCGCATGACCGAAATCCTCGATCCCCTGCGGCTGCCTCTGCAGGGCAGCCGCCTGATCGAAGCCAGCGCTGGTACGGGCAAAACCTGGACCATCGCCGCCCTTTATCTGCGGCTGGTGCTCGGTCATGGCACGGCAGCCTCGGCGTTTGAACGCCCGCTGTCGCCGGAGCAGATTCTGGTGATGACCTTCACCCGGGCCGCAACGCGCGAACTGGCCGACCGCATCCGCACCCGTCTGGTGGAGGCTGCGCAGTGCTTCCAGGGCACATGCCAACCGAAGGCGGACGATTTGTTCTTGCAGCAACTCTTGATTGACTATCCCTCCGGCAGCGCGCGGGAAGCCGCTGCCTGGCGATTGGCGATGGCCGCGCAGTCCATGGACGATGCGGCGGTGTTCACCATCGACGCCTGGTGCCAGCGCATGCTGCGCGAACATGCGTTCGACAGCGGTCATTCCTTCGAGGAAGAATTGGTGGCCAACGAGTCCGAACTGGGCAGTCAGGCCGTGCGCGACTTCTGGCGGCAGCAGGTCTACCCGCTGGAAGGGGAGGATCTCGACGGCGTGCTCAACGTCTGGCCCAGCGTCACGGCGCTGCAGGACGATGTGGCCGCACTGCTCCGCGCAGCGCATGCCGACACGCAGATCGCTACGCCGCAAGATGAATCGTTGCGCGCACTCTGGCGACGCCTGCAGGCGTCGCAGGGCGCTGTCCTCGGCCCGCTCAAGTCGCGATGGCGCAGCCGCATCGCCGCCATGCGGCAATGGCTGTGCGCGCTGGTGCAGTCTCCAGAATGTCCGCTGAACAAGAGGTCGTATGGCGAAGCCAGTGTGTGTGCCTGGTTCGACGCGCTCGACGTCTGGCTGAACGACGCGAGGCAGGCGCAGCCCGGGCTTGAAACCAAGGTCTGGGACAAGCTCATGCCGCAGGGGCTGGACAAGGGCTGCAACAAGGGCAAGAGCGTGCAGCCGCCCCCGGAGTTCGCAGACGTCGCCGCATTGCGCGACGCGCTCGCCGAGTTGCCCGACATCGCCCCGGAGCTGCGCGCCTGGGCTGTGGTGCAGATCGACCGGCGCTTGCGCGCACTGAAACAGGCGGCAAACCAGTTCGGTTTTCAAGACTTGCTCGAGCGCCTGCATTCCGCCCTGGCTGCGCCGCAGGGCGAGCGCCTGCGCGCCCGCATCCTGCAGCAATATCCGGTCGCCCTGATCGACGAATTCCAGGACACGTCCGCCCTGCAGTTCAGTATGTTCGACCGCCTATATGACATCGGCGGCCAGCCGTCCGCGGCCAGTGCGGTGCTGCTCATCGGCGACCCCAAGCAGTCGATCTACGCCTTCCGCGGCGCCGACATCGCCAGCTATCTGCAGGCGCGCACCGCCACGCAAGGCCGGCACGCGGTGCTGAAGACCAACTACCGTTCGACTGCCGCACTGGTGCAGGGGGTCAACCGCCTGTTCGACCACCGCGAAAATGCACCCGGAACGGGGGCGTTTCAGTATCGACAGCCGGATGCCCCGGAAGATGCCAATCCATTGCCGTTCATTGATGTCGAGGCCAATGGCCGGGCCGAACAATTGATCTGCGCCATTGGAGCGGTGCCCGCGCTGACCTTCAGCACCCACGGAGAGGTGGAATCCAAGGGTGCGGCGCGGGAGCGCTTCGCGGCGCACGCCGCCGCGCGCATCATCGCCTTGCTGAACGACCCACAGGCTGGTTTTCGTCAGCTGGACGGCACCTTCAGCCGCCTGCGCCAGTCTGACATGGCCGTGCTGGTGCGCGATGGAGACGAGGCGCGCGCCATGCGTCGCGCGCTCCAGCGGCGCGGCGTGGCCTCGGTC
>JBAUTC010000362.1:0-1555 GCA_049582025.1 Thiomonas sp. | reverse complement strand
GGGCGGACCAGGGGTCCGCCGACTGCAGCGCACGCTCGCCCTCCAGCAAGGCGCCGACCGCCGCGGCACAGGCCACATGCAGCGCGATGGCCGGCGTGGCCAGCAGCACGTCCTGATGCCGGGCGATGAGCCCGGTATCGACCACACCATCGGCAAAATCCGGCAGATCGAGCAGACGGTGGAGAAACTGCACATTGGTCTGCAGCCCCGAAATGCGCGTGGCGGCCAGCGCCTGGCGCAGCCGCAGCCGCGACTGCTCGCGCGTCTCGCCCCAGGCGATGAGTTTGGCGATCATCGGGTCGTAATACGGGGTAATGGCATCGCCTTCGCGCACGCCGCTGTCCACCCGGGGCAATACCCCCACGCCCGGGCTGCTCACTTGCTGCCCCCCCGACTCGAACGCCACATGCGGAGGAAACTCCAGAAGATGCAGCTGGCCCGTGGAGGGCAGGAATCCGGCCTCCGGGTGCTCGGCGTAAATGCGCGCCTCGATGGCGTGGCCCTTGCCGCGCACCTCGGCCTGGCCGATGGGCAACGGCTCGCCAGCCGCCACGCGCAACTGCCACTCCACCAGATCGAGCCCGGTGATCATTTCGGTGACGGGGTGCTCGACCTGCAGCCGCGTGTTCATTTCCATGAAGTAGAACTTCTGCGGCACGCCAGCCTCGGTGCATTCGACAATGAACTCCACCGTGCCCGCGCCCACATAGCTCACGGCCTTGGCAGCCGCCACCGCAGCGGCGCCCATGTCGCGGCGCATGGCTTCGGGCAGGCCCGGCGCCGGCGCTTCCTCGATGACTTTCTGGTGGCGGCGCTGCATCGAGCAGTCGCGCTCGAACAGCCACAGGCAATGGCCGTACTGGTCGGCGAACACCTGGATTTCAATATGGCGCGGATTCTGCACCAGGCGCTCGATCAGCACGGCGTCGTTGCCGAAACTGCTCTGCGCCTCGCGGCGGCAGGATGCCAGGGCAGCGTCGAATTCGTCGGCACTGCGCACTTCGCGCATGCCCTTTCCGCCGCCGCCCGCACTGGCCTTGATCAACACCGGAAAACCGGCGCGCGTCGCCTCGGCCTTGAGCAGCGCGGCGTCCTGCTCGGCGCCGTGATAGCCGGGCACCAGCGGCACCGCGGCGCCCTGCATGAGCTGTTTGGACTGCGCCTTCAGCCCCATCGCCCGCATGGCCCCGGGCGGCGGGCCGATGAACACCAGTCCCGCCTGCGCACAGCTCTGCGCAAACTCGGCGTTCTCGCTCAGAAAGCCATAGCCGGGATGGATGGCTTGCGCGCCGGTCTGGCGCGCGGCCTGCAGGATGCGCTCGCCCAGCAGATAGCTCTGCGCCGCCTCGGCAGGACCGATGCACACGGCTTCGTCGCAAGCAACCACATGCGCCGCTTGCGCATCAGCCTCGGAATACACCGCCACGGTCTGGATGCCCAGCTTGCGGCAGGTGGCCGCCACGCGGCAGGCGATCTCGCCGCGATTGGCGATCAGGATTTTCGAGAACATCTCAGCACTCCAAAAAAGGAAATCCGCGGGGCAAGCCCCTCATGA
>JBAUTC010000361.1:0-4094 GCA_049582025.1 Thiomonas sp. | reverse complement strand
GAGTTGAGATGACCTGAGCTCGGTGCTTCTCACTCAGGTGTCCGGAGGTTTGCGTGTACCACCGCTCTGCCGCAGCTTTGAAGGTGACAACTTCGGGCGTGGCGAGCCGGGCAACGGCGGCACGGTTCTTGGCAGCTGGAGGCCCTTGCTCAAGGATCTGAGCCTTCAGCTTCACTGCAGCCTGTCGCGCTTTGAGCAGGCTGACGTCGGGATAGCTGCCGAGCCCCCGCATACTTTCCTTGCCCTGATGGGAGAACCGCAACGTCCACCTCGGATTTCCGGGCTGACCTTCTGCAGGGATGACGAGGTTCAGGCCCTGGCCATCGTTGAGGGTGCGGACTTTGTCGGTCCGTTGGGAGGCTGCACGCTTGACCTCCAGAGCGGTGAGGCGGGACATGACGGAGTGGGTTGCTGAAAAGTGGAATCAGCCCCCAGTGTTATACGTCCCGCTATACGTTGCAAGCTTGAGCTACCCTGAAACGACTTGAGGCGTCCTGCAGCGAGAAACCCCTATTTTTCTAGGGAAATCAAGACGTTACAGGCATGAAAAAAGCCGCACGAGGCGGCTTGATTCAGCTATTTGGCGGAAAGGGAGGGATTCGAACCCTCGGTAGGCTTGCGCCTACGCCTGATTTCGAGTCAGGTACATTCGACCACTCTGCCACCTTTCCGGGGTGTTCTCATTTTTTTGCGGTGATCGCGAAAAACGAAAAAGTATATCAGGCGGCTTTGCTTAGCTTGTCCAGGCCACCCATATAGGGTTGCAGCGCCTTGGGAATGTCGATCCCGCCGTCGGCGCGCTGGTAATTTTCGAGCACGGCAACCAGTGTTCGCCCCACCGCCAACCCGGAGCCGTTGAGGGTGTGCAGCAATTCGGGCTTGCCGTTCTCTGCGCGGTAGCGCGCTTGCATGCGCCTTGCCTGAAAGGCGTCCATGTTCGAGCAGGACGAGATTTCGCGATAGGTGTTCTGTGCGGGTACCCAGACTTCGATGTCGTGGGTCCGCGCGCTGCCGAAGCCCATGTCGCCGGTGCACAGGACGACGGTGCGGTAAGGCAGCTCCAGGCGCTGGAGAATGCTTTCGGCATGGGCGGTCAGCTGATCGAGCGCCGCAGCAGACTCTTCGGCGCGCGTCACCCAGACCAGTTCCACTTTGTCGAATTGGTGCTGGCGGATCAGGCCCCGCACGTCGCGTCCACCCGAGCCGGCTTCGGAACGAAAGCACGGCGTGTGCGCGACAAACCGCAGCGGCAGCTGCGCCGCGTCGAGAATCTGGTCGCGCACCAGATTGGTCAACGGCACTTCGGCAGTGGGAATGAGGTAGTGGCTTTCACCCTCGCCGTGCTTGACGGGAAACAGGTCTTCCTCGAATTTTGGCAACTGGCCCGTACCACGCAGCGCCTGCGCGGAGACGACGTAGGGCACATAGGCTTCGGTGTAGCCATGCTCGATGGTGTGCACGTCGAGCATGAACTGCGCCAAGGCGCGATGCAGGCGGGCGATCTGACCGAGCAGCACGGCAAAGCGCGCGCCGGAGATGCGGGCTGCGGCCTCAAAGTCCAGCCCGAGTTCGGCGCCCACGTCGACATGGTCACGCACGGGGAAGTTGAAGGTGCGCGGCGTGCCCCAGCGGCGGAGCTCGACGTTCTGGGTTTCATCTGCGCCCACAGGCACGTTGGCAGCGGGCAGATTGGGCACCGCCATGAGCAGGTCGTGCAGCTCGGCCTGGAGCGCTTCGAGTCGCGCCGCGTCGGTTTCGAGGGTGGTTTTGATGCTGCCGACTTCGTCCATGATGGGCGCAGCGTCTTCCCCCTTGGCTTTGGCATGTCCAATCTGCTTGGACAACTGGTTGCGCCGGGCCTGCAGGTCCTCGGTACGCTTTTGCAGGGTTTTACGCTCGGCTTCCAGCGCCTCGAACCGTGCGACGTCCAGATAAGGCTGCGGTGATTTGCGGGTTTCAAGGCGGGCGATGACTTGCGGCAGATCTTTGCGCAGCAGGGTGATGTCGAGCATGATGAATCGTGTTGAAAAGAGTGAAGCCGCCACCGCGCGACGGCCGGGAAGAAGGAGAAATCAGGTCGCGGCTTTGGCCACCAAGCCGCGCGGCAAGGGAAACTGCACCGATTCGGTCACACCGTCCACATTGCGGACCGAGACGGCGCCGAATTCCTTGAGCCGGGCAATGACTTGCTCGACCAGTGATTCTGGCGCCGAGGCGCCTGCCGTCAGGCCGATCTGGCGCGCCTCCTGCACCCACTCCGGGCGCAGATCGTCGGCACGATCGACCATATAGGCCGGCTTGCCCATGCGCTGCGCCACTTCGCGCAGACGGTTGGAATTGGAACTGGTGGGACTGCCCACCACGATGACGACATCAACCTGCGGGGTGAGCACCTTGACGGCGTCCTGGCGATTTTGCGTGGCGTAGCAGATGTCCTGTTTTTTCGGTTCGCTCACATGCGGAAAGCGCGCACGCAGCGCGGCGACGATTTCGGCGGCGTCATCGACCGACAGCGTGGTCTGGGTGACATAGGCCAACGGGGCGTCAAGTGGAATGGGCAGACGTGCGACGTCAGCCACGACCTGCAATAGATGGATACCGTCCGCCTGCCCCATCGTGCCTTCGACTTCCGGGTGGCCGGCGTGCCCGATCATGACGATTTCCAGACCTTCCCGGCGCATCTTGGCCACCTCCACATGCACCTTGGTGACCAGCGGACAGGTGGCATCGAACACCCGCAGCCCCAAAGCCTCTGCCTGGGTGCGCACCGCCTGCGACACGCCGTGCGCCGAGAACACGACCGTGCCACCCTTGGGCACCTCTTCGAGCTCGTCGACAAAAATCGCACCCTTGGCCTTCAGGTCGCTCACCACAAACGTATTGTGGACAATTTCATGGCGTACATAGATCGGCGCGCCGAAGCGCTCCAGCGCATGCTCGACGATGTCGATGGCGCGATCCACGCCAGCGCAAAACCCGCGCGGGTTGGCCAGCAACACCTGCGGACTTTCTTCCGGGGGATTGTCTTGTGTCATGGGGAGCAATTCAGTTCTCACAGCACGGCGAGGATATGGACTTCAAACGTGGTCGGGCAGTCGGCCAGGGGATGATTGAAGTCGAGCAGCAGCGCGTCGCGCTCTTCATCCACCTCACGCACCAGCGCCGTGAGCAACCCTGCCTCACCGTCCGAGCTGGTGGGCAACCGCAGGCGCAGCACATCGCCTACCAGCGCTTCCGGGCCGGGACGCTCGCGCGCCTGTTCCACCACACTGCGCGTGACCCAGCGCAACAGGCCCGGTATGCGCGCGCCAAACGCCGCACCAGCAGGGAGATCGAACCGGGTGTGGGCGTCCTCTTCCAGGCCGATCAGCAGCGTCTCCAGCGCCGGACTGAGCTGACCGTGGCCCAGCGTCAGAGTCGCCGGGGTGTGACCGAAGGTGTTCACGACATCGACCCCGGCCGGATCGGCCAGGCGGTAATGCAAGGTGAGATAGGAATCTGGTTGGACGCAAGGCACGATGGAGGGCGGGCAGGCAAAATAGCGCGCTGACGCGAAGTAAAACGCGCATTTTAGGTGGAACCCCGTATGGCCACGCGCATTGCCGATCTTCCCGCAGACGCCCGCCCCCGCGAAAAATTGCTGGCGCGCGGCCCGCAAGCCCTGTCGGATGCCGAACTCGTCGCCATTCTGCTGCGCACCGGGGTACGCGGTCAAAGCGCCATCGATCTGGCCTCCGGTCTGCTCAACCACTTCGGCGGCCTGCACGGCCTGCTCAACGCGCCGTCCGACAAGTTGCGCAAGGTCAAGGGCCTGGGCTCTGCCAAATATGCGGAGATCGCTGCCGTGCTCGAACTCGCCAGACGCACGCTGAACGAGCAGATGACAGAGCAGCCCGTGCTCGATTCGCCCGCCGCCGTGCATGACTATCTCCGACTCTGGCTCGGGCCGCAGCCGGTGGAGATTTTTGCGGCGCTGTTCCTCGACAGCCAACATCGGCTCATCGCCTCCGAGGAACTTTCGCGCGGCACGCTGGCGTACACCAGCGTGTACCCGCGCGAAATTGTAAAGGCCGCGTTGCGCCTGAATGCGGGCG
>JBAUTC010000360.1:0-11162 GCA_049582025.1 Thiomonas sp. | reverse complement strand
CTCGTTGTAGGTCATATTCCCGCCCGGATCGAGAATGACCCCTTCCCCATGGTCGACGATCAGGAACTGGTTGGCCTGCACTGCGTCTTCATCCGGGACAAGGTCGGTGAACAAAACACAGGCATGGTTCGCATCTCTATAGAGTTCGATGGACATACAAATTCGATCGCTTGAAATTGGTGGGATGAATGTGGGTTGAGTTTCAGACGTTTGCCTGCAGCCCGACCGATTGCAGAAAAGGAATCAGCAGGGCGTGAGCACCGCGGAGTTCGATGGCTTTTCCGAGCTGCGTCTGGGCATCGATCCAGTTCAGCAGATTGGTCGCCGCAGAAAAATCCATGCGCTGTAGGGTGTGCAGTTCCACCGTCATGGCGTCGGCCTGCCGAGCCTGCGCTCTAAGACCACGCAAGAACGACTCGCCTGTACCAGACAGGTCCCCGCTCAAGCGGGCCGTCGCCTGGACGAACCCAGCTTCTCCGTGACCCGTTTGCTTTCCCGCCGGGGGCTGGCGGTGCTCGCCGTGCAGTGTGGTGCCCCCCCGCTCGGCCGGGCCCGTGCACTTGAAGCGCGGCGGACTCCAGTCCACCGGCGAGCAGGCACAGGCAATGGCCAGTTCGACCGCGAGATCGACAAAGCCTGTTTCATCCCCAACGTGCCGCAGGACTTGCAGGCGCAGAGCGGCGTCTGCAGGCTTCGCGGGACTGGATTGCAGGCGGGTTGCTGCGCACAGCATGTCGGCGCCGAAAAGTTCGAGTTCCACGGGGCGGTCGTTCAGGGTCTGCAGCGCTTGTGCCAACGGCGCCCGCTGCGGCGCGGGAATGCTGACAAGCGCAGTCCAGTCAAGTACCAGATGTGCGGAGCGGTCCGCCGCGAAGCGCTCGAAGGCGCGCAGTTGCGAGAGGTCAAACTGTTCTGCCGCAAACCAGCTTGCCGTGCGCGGCTGTCCGAACTGACAGGTGTCCAGTTCAGGTCGCGGCATCGGGGTCTGACCATACCGCTGCACATAGTCAAGAGAGCGGGATTGCAATTTCTCGCGTTGCCCCGTTGCCCAGTAAAAATCGAGCAAGGCCTGGAAAACCTGCAGGACAGTATCCGGATCGGGTTCGGCCTGCAAACTCGTCAAAAGTTGGGATTCCACTTGCGCGTCCCGCCCCTCTGCAAAGTCGAAGGCGGCGAGTTCGAGCACAGTGGGAACCGGCAGCACCGCCTGCCCCCACGAACTTGGCAGCGAGGTTGATCGTGCAACATTGGGCAAGGCGGGTTGCGGGCGCCCGGGACTGAGGCCCGAGCGGGATGCGGTGCCGCGTCGCAGTGCTCCCGGGCGCAGGGTGGACGCCGCAAGATTTCCATCTGCCGCGCCGCCTTGATGGAGCATTCCTCCGGGCAGGGTTGTGCTGCGCTGCTGATGCTGCTCGTCCTGGATCTGCCGCTCGATCGCATCAATCTTGTGCAGGGTGTGTCGCCGGGAAACCGCGTGGTGAGGCGGCGGCAGAGTCGGCGGAAGCGAAAGCCCTTCCAGCATTTCTGCAGATTTCGAATTACGATTGCGCATTTCGCGGCGCAGCGCATCGAACTCGCGCTCGAGAATCAGGACACCAGCACGCGCCATTCTTTGCGCTTCACGCCGTTGCGCCATGCCTTTTGCGGTGTCAAATCGGCTCTCCGCATGGAGCTGGGTTGCGGTCCAATCGGTGGTCGGATGGCGCACGAACCGGGCCAATCGATCCAGGAAGCTGGGACCGCGGTCGGGCTCGGACTTCTTACTCATGCTCCAGGCCGGGTCAGGTCGCTCGGACCAGAATGGGAAGACAGGGTGAGCGCTTCATGGAGTGGATCGGCGTCTTCCGGTACTGGGCGCTTCCTGGTTTTGTCTGTAGACAGCAGCAGCCGCAAGGTGCAACCGCCGATTCTGAGCACATCCTTTGCACGCAAGTGCGAGGCGTTGACCCGCCTGTCGTTGATCCAGGTGCCATTGGTACTGTCCAGATCTTCAATCCACCAGCCGCTCTCGGTTTGTTGCAGCAAGGCATGCACCCCACTGACGCGCAAATCAGGTAGCGCAATCGTGTTGTGGGCATGCCGCCCGATAAACAGCCGAGGGAGGCGCAAATCGATCGCGTGGCTGACTGCACCGGGCAGGAAGACAAGGAACTTGCTCATTGCTACGGCCGGCATCCTCTTAACGAGACGGCTTATGAAACTCACTGAGCTCAAAGTAGAGTTGGCTCAAGAGTTTGGTGACGCGATGGGAGCTACGGTTATAGGGTGCATCCGTCCGTAGCGCGTCAAGCGCCTGCCTGTGCAGACCCTGGTCGCTCAGGCGGATGATGTCTGCCGCCAGCTTGTGAAATTCGGCGTGCTCCTGCGTGAGTCTGGTCATCACGTCGAACGGAATGCGCGGGTCGTTGCCCTGTACTGCCAGCCACTGGCCCAGAACACAGACATCGCAACGACCGACGACCGCAGGATCGAGCGCTTCTTTCGATTGCCCGCCAACGACCTCCTTGAGGCGGATCTTCCAACGCTGGTGGGCGGCGATAGCGCCATAAAAATCCAATCCAGCAATCTCCGACCCGGTACCTTCCACATCTGGCGGGGGCGCGTCGAGAAAATCGTCATCTGCAGATGGAACCACAGGATGCTGCGTGCCGCCTTCCGGCTTGGTCACAACAACCTGTTTGCGTAGCCAGTCAATCCAGCGCATCGCGCTCTCCATGATGTAAATAAGCACCCGTCGCCCGACAGCCGGGCATGCAAGCAAATGCCGCGGAGCCGCGAGGCAGCGCGGGGTTGGACGCTGCACCTTCTGATCAATGGGGAAAACACCTGATGAAACACTACAAACTGTAAATTTCTGCATTTACAGTTTGCATCCTAGCCTTGCCTTTTGCGAAATTCGCCGCACCGCTCCCACGCATCACGAAACTATTGATTTCCGTGATTTATTTCGCATGCAGATGACGGCATGAAGGAGAACCCAAGCCAACAAAATGCTGGCCTTGACGATCAAGTCAGCAAAATGGCTCGGCGCAGATCGCGGGCGAGTGATTCGCGCCGATCCGGCCGCAGGAAGCGGCCGATGTGCACCTGCCTGGCCCTATCCGACACGTGCACCAGGCCGCTGTCATGCGCAAGGATGCGCGCACGGCGCGGATGAAATTCGACGCTCTGGCCCCGTCCGCCGTATGACCACTCGATCACAACGGCCTCCGCGCTGACCGAAATGCGCTCAAAATCGGCTGCGTGGCGCGCGTAGACCATCAAAGCGAATCCCACTGCCACGACTTCCAGCACCGCGAACGGAGTGACCAGGCATGCGCCTTCTCCCCAGCAAAAGAGGGAAAGCAGCGCCGAGAACAGGGCGAATGAGACAAAGACGCCGAGGAGCTGTCGGGGACTGATGGAGCAATTGCGCCGAAAACGCCAGACCCACGCCTCTGCCTCCCAAACTGGCCGCGTCATCAGGCTGCTTGGGAATTGTTCGCCCAACGCCTGCTGTGAGCACAGGGCCTCATCCATGACGATCTTGATGCGGGGGAGTGATGCGGTGCGCGTGCGCGGCACTCACGTTATCGCGATCCCGGGTGAGCGAGGCAAGGGCATCGATATCGACCACTTCAAGGCGATGCAACGGACCACGCACCCACCCGCTTTTGCGGAAAGTCGACAAGGTGCGGCTGACGGTTTCCACACGCAAGTGCAAATAGCTGGCGATGTCCGACCGCGAGATGTTGGGCAACGTGGCGGCCTGCGAACCACCTCGACCTTGCGCGGCGCGGATGAGTTGCATCAGATAATGCGCCATGCGCACCTGTGCAGCGTCCACGATGATTTGCCGGTGGTGAAAGTTGGCACGGATGCGCGTTGCCAGTTCCGCGTTCAGACGATGACAGAATTGCGCGGACGCGCGCTTGACCGCGGTCGGATCGATGCGTACGCGGCAGACCGCCGTCATCGACATTGAGGCTCTGTAGTCCACACCAGAGTCTTCCGCGTCCGCCAGGGTCTCAAGGGCGATCAAGTCACCAGGAAAGCTGAAATCGATCACCCTGGCCTGCCCGTGCGCATCACGAAGAATGGTTTTCACCGCGCCTGACTTCACCGCCAGCAAACAACTCCCAGTCGCAGGAATTTCCGTATCAGCGCAGAACTCTTCGACGCTGATACTCAGTTCAGGCCCCTCTGGCAACCGGCAGCCGACTTCAAGCAGGCCGCAGCGCGCACAATTGCGGCAGACTTCGCAAGGACAGTTCTCGCGCGACATCGGAAGCGACCCTCGTTCAGGTCAGGCCATCATTCCGGGGCAAGCACCCGCGTGGCATCCGCATTCAGACGTGGCGGTGTTTCATAGGTGTGGAACGGCGCCGGAGACGGTATCTCCCATTCCAGCCCCTCTGCACCATCCCAGGGACGCTGCGGCGCCTTCTCCCCATGACCGCGCAGGACTGGAATCACCACTGCGAAGACAAAGTACACCTGCGCCAATCCGAACACCCAGGAACCAATGGTCGAAATCTGGTTGAAGTCGGTGAACTGAACCGGGTAGGCGATGTAGCGACGCGGCATTCCCGCCAAACCCAGAAAATGCTGCGGAAAGAACGTGACGTTGAAGCCGATCATCGAGAGCCAGAAATGGATTTTCCCTGCGGTCTCGTTGTACATCACGCCGGTCCATTTGGGCGACCAAAAATAGAACGCCATGAAGATGGCAAACAGCGTTCCCGCGACCATGGTGTAGTGGAAGTGCGCGACGACAAAGTACGTGTTGTGCACCTGGGTGTCGATCGGCACCATGGCCAGCATCAAACCGGTGAATCCGCCGATGGTAAACACGATGATGAAACCGACGGCAAACAGCATCGGCGTCTCGAATGACAGCGAGCCGCGCCACATGGTGGCAATCCAGTTGAACACCTTGACCCCCGTGGGCACGGCAATCAGCATGGTGGCATACATGAAGAACAACTGGCCCACGGTGGGCATGCCCGCAGTGAACATGTGGTGTGCCCAGACCAGGAAGGACAGGATTGCGATGGACGCCGTGGCATACACCATCGACGAATAGCCGAAGAGGCGTTTGCGCGAAAAAGCAGGAACCACCGAACTCATCACGCCGAACGACGGCAGGATGAGGATGTAGACCTCCGGGTGGCCCATGAACCAGAACAGATGCTGATAGAGCACCGGATCACCGCCGCCCGAAGCGCTGAAGAAACTCGTGCCGAAGTGCCGATCTGTCAGCGTCATGGTCACCGCGCCAGCAAGCACCGGCATCACGGCGATAAGAAGATAGCCCGTGATCAGCCACGCCCAGCAGAACAGGGGCATCTTCATCAGCGACATGCCCGGCGCGCGCATGTTCAGAATGGTGACGATGATGTTGATCGAACCCAGAATGCTTGACGCGCCCAGCAGGTGGACGGTGAAAATCGCCAGATCCATCCCCATGCCCTGCTGCAGGCTCAGCGGCGGATAGAGCGTCCAGCCCACTCCGGGTGCGCCACCCGGTACCAGAAACGAGGCGACCCCCAGTATCGCCGCGGGCACCAGCAGCCAGAAACTGAGGTTATTGAGCCGCGGGAAGGCCATGTCGGGCGCACCAATCTGCAGCGGGATCATCCAGTTCGCCAACCCGGTAAGCGCAGGCATCACCGACATGAAAATCATGATCAGGCCATGCATGGTGCCGAAGGAATTGAACAACTCCGGGTTCATCAGCCATACATAGGGTTTCCACAGTTCAGTGCGGATCGCCAGCGCCAGCACCCCGCCCACGAACAGCATCACCAAAGCGTAGATGAGGTACATCGTGCCGATGTCTTTGTGGTTCGTCGAGAACAGCCAGCGCCGCCATCCGTGCGGATGGTCATGGGCATGGTCAGCCGCATGCGCGGGGGCATGTACCGGGTCGAGCACAACGCTCATCGGGAACTCCTTTCAGGGGGGCAAACATGCCAACTGTGTGATCGACGCGAACCCTCCATTGGCTTCTTGTGCCCGCGTCAGACACCGCAATCAAGTCGGCATCATTTGGGCAGATATTGTGTCTGCCGCGCATCAAGAACCCATCAGGGTTTTGGCGCACTGAAGTGATGCAAATCAAAAGGTCGCAAAATTTCGTCAGCGTCCGATGCCGTGATGAGGCGGATTTCCGTCGACGTCAACGGCCCTGGCATAGGCACCCCTTGTGCCTGGTGAGATGTTGAACTTCAGATTGGAATCGGCCGCACTCTACGCTGCTCATTCAAACGTCAAACGGCAGGGTCAAGCATCAAGTCGACGCGCCGCCACGAATCGTTGTTCCAGTTCCTGACGAAGCGATCTGCGCAGTTGAGCCGCGGTGTGTCTGCGGCACTCGTCGGGCGTCCCTGGAATCAAGGGCGCCACTTTCGTCCGTTGATTGTGGTCATCGACTGCAACCATCGTCAGGAAGCAACTGTTGACATGGCGTGTTTGCTGGGTACGGATGTTCTCGGCAACCACCTTGACGCCAATTTCCAGTGACGAGAATCCCGTGTAGTTCACGCTGGCCAGAAAGGTCACGAGTTCGCCAACGTGGATCGGCTGACGGAAGATCACTTGGTCGACGCTTATCGTCACGACATACGGGCCCGCGTAGCGACTGGCGCAGGCGTAGGCGTAGGCAACCTGGTCCAGGAGCTTCAGAAGCGTGTCGCCGTGCACATTGTCGGCAAAATTGGCCATGTCCGGTGTCATGAGCAATGTCATGGTGAGTTGATGGGATGCAATGCTTGTGGACATGGCAGGCTCAAGGCGCAGACGGAGCGGTTCGAAGCGTTGCGAGCATCAGTTCGGCACCGCATCGACAAAGGCTGTCGTATACGTGCTGGGCAGGTCAATATCGCCCTGCGCAAGTTCAGCTTCGATGGGGATGTAGACATGCAGGATTGCGATGAGCAACACCACGATGTCTGCTGCGATTGAGACCATGACGCCCTTCTCCATTGCGCTGAAATTTGCCGATGCTACAGCGCGCAGTGCGAACGGCGCGTACGGTTCACCGAACTGCGCTACGTAGACTGGCCGGCCTCCTCGAGGCCGAGGGTGCGGCACCAGATGTAGGTCAGCGTGCCGGCGATCGCCCGCATGTCACCAGCGACCGCGACGACGTTGGGATCTCGCTGCAGGTAGATCGCCGCCAGGTACTGGTCGACCATGCCGCCCAAAGCATAGGCCCGGCGGCGCAGGTCACGCACGGGAACGTCAGCGCCACCGGCATGGCGGCTCCGGTCGCGGACGGAGCGCACGATGGTCTCGATCCAGGTCCGATTCCAGGCGTCCACAACAGCGCGCGCCTTCGGAAAACTCTCGTGGAAATGGACCAGGCAGCGCATCAGCCCGCGATTCGCCTCGAAGTGCCGGCAGTAGGCGAGGGTCGCCAGCCGCACCGACTCGTCCGCCGAGCGGCTGTTCCGGGTGGACAAGGTCATTCCCGCGTGCAGGAAAGACACGAACTCCTGCAGCAGTGCGGCAAGCAGCGCGTCGCGGTCACTGAAATAGAGGTAGAGCGTTCCCTGGGCGATGCCGGCGCGTTCGCAGACGTCCTGGATCCGAAGCCGGTCGGGAGACGTGGCATCGAGCAATTCACATGCCGCGACGCGGATACGCAGCCCGGTTCGCTCGCCCTTGCGCAGAGTTGGCAGTTCGGCGCGCTCGCGAAGATGCGCGCTAAAGGATGGGGAATTCGCAGGGTTCATGTTGTGATGGAGCGTCCGCCCACATGCTGAGTGTCCACCCGACTTTACTTCGATGTTGTCAAAAACAAAAACTGAGGTCACAATCATATTTATGGCGGATATGGAAGGGGAAAAATGTCGGTTCAATCGCAGTTCCGGGCCGGGTTGTTCGCCGGCCAAGTGATCATCGTCACAGGTGGCGGGTCGGGAATCGGCTTGCGAACGGCCGAGGAACTCGCCGTACTCGGCGCACACCTGTTGCTCGTTGGCCGCTCCGAGGACAAGCTCCGCGACGCGCGTGCACGGGTCGCGGCCCACGGCACAGAAGTCCGCTACGCGTGTTGCGACATTCGCGATGAAGCCGGCGTCAAGACGGTCGTCGCCGATGCGGTCGGCGAATTCGGCGGCATTGACGGTCTGGTCAACAACGCCGGCGGCCAGTTTTTCAGCCCGGCCGAGCGGATTTCGGCCAACGGATTCGACGCGGTCCTGCGCAACAATCTGCTCGGCGGATTCCTGTTCGCCCGCGAGGTCTACGTGCAGTCGATGAAGGCACGCGGCGGCGGCGCGATGGTCAACATGCTGGCCGACATGTGGGGGGGCATGCCGGGAATGGCGCATTCCGGTGCCGCACGCGCCGGAATGCTCAATCTGACGCAGACCCTGGCCTATGAGTGGGCGCCGGTGCGCGTCAACGCGGTGGCGCCTGGCTGGATCGACTCGTCCGGCCTGGACACGTATCCCGACGCCTACCGGCCGATGATCGAGCGCTTCCCCGACCTGGTGCCCGCCGGCCGTCTCGGAACCGAGGCCGAGGTCTCCGCCGCGATCGTCTTCCTGCTGTCTCCGGCCGCCGCCTTCGTTTCCGGCTCGGTGCTGCGCATCGATGGCGCAGTTCCCAACCGCCGCGAGCACTGGCAAATCGCGCCGCACGGAAGTACTACACCGTTCACGGGCCGATGATGCACTGCCTCACCCATACCCTTGCCGAGGAACTTGACCGGGCCGCCGCCGAGGTACCGGACAAGCCCTTTCTCCGTTTCGTCGATGGTGAATGGACCTACGGTGTCTTTCATGAGACGGTGGAAGCGCTTGCCGCCGGCTTGCACGCCGCAGGCGTACGCGCGGGAAACAACGTCAGCCTGCTGCTGCCGAACAGCATCGAATTCGCCATTGCCTGGTTCGCGCTGGCCCGCCTCGGTGCGGTGGCTGCACCGGTCAACACCGAATTCAAGGGCGCGCCTCTGGCAGATGCGTTGAATCTCGTGGAGAGCAGACTGCTCATCGTGCACGACGCACTGTGGCCACAGTTTGCAGCAGTGCATGCCGACCTGGAGGCGATCGATCAGGTGGTCCTGGTCGGTGCGGACCAGCCGCGCGAGGGCACCGTTGCATGGACCCATCTCATCGACGGCGACGCGCCGCCGGCTCCATTCGCCCATCGCCATTTCTCGGATCCGGCACTGATCCTCTACACCTCCGGTTCCACCGGCCGGTCCAAGGCCGCCGTCATCTCCAACCGATTCGTGCTGCGGCAGGCACAGGGAGTGATTGACGGCCTGGGCTTGCGGCCGGACGACGTGCTGTACTGCCCCTACCCCATGTTCCACCTCGACGCCGCGGTGATGACCGTGGCACCCGCGCTGCTTCTGCGCAGCGTCGCGGCCATCGGCGTGCGGTTCAGCGTGTCGCGCTATTGGGACGAGGTCCGCGCGCTGAAGGCCACCGTGTTCGACTTCATGGGCGCGACCCTCACCATGCTCTGGAAGCAGCCGCCATCGCCGAGCGACCGCGACCACACTGCCCGCCTCGGCTGGGGTGTACCGCTGCCAGACTGGGCGCCGGAGTTCGAGGCGCGCTTCGGCTGCCGCCTGGTGGAGCTTTACGGCTCGACCGAGGTTGGCGCGATTCTCTACACCCCGCAGGACGCACCACGCCGCCCCGGCAGCTGCGGCGTGCCGATGGGCCCGTGGGAGGTGCGGCTGATCGACGAGGACGGCTTCGCCGTGGCGGACGGCATGCCCGGCGAACTGGTGGTGCGCTCCACCGAGCCGTCAGTGCTGATGGACGGCTACTGGGGCATGCCGGATGCGACGCTTGCCGCTTTTCGCGACCAGTGGTTCCACACCGGCGACCTGCTCACGCGAGACGCGGACGGCTGGTACAGCTTCGTCGGTCGGCGCAAGGACATCATCCGCCGCCGCGGCGAGAACATTTCCGCTGCCGAGGTGGAAATGGCGCTCGAAACGCATCCCGACGTGATGGAGTGCGCTGCCGTCGGGGTGCCCAGCGAAATGACCGAGGACGACCTGCTGGTGTGCGTAGTCCCGCGCGACGGCTCGACACTGACCCCGCAATTGCTCGCCGCCTGGTGCGCGGGCCGCATGGCGCGCTTCATGGTGCCGCGCTACCTGCGCTTCCTGCCCGCCCTGCCCAAGACGCCGACCGACAAGGTCGAAAAATTCCGGCTGCGCGACCTGGGCACCACCGGCGCCTGGGACCGCGAGGCGCCAGCCGCCCCTTCCGATTCTTCCAAGGACACTCCATGACCGACTCTCTCCGATATGTCAGCCTCCACGCCGAGCGCAATGTCAGCATCGTGACGTTGAACCGTCCGGAACGCCTCAATGCCATCGGCACCATGCTGCTGGACGATCTGCACCGGGCACTAGTGGCCGCACAGTCCGATCCCGACACCCGCGCCATTGTGTTCACAGGCGCCGGCCGCGCCTTCTGTGCGGGCGACGACCTGAAGGAATTTGGCGAACAGACCGCCTCACACGCCAGCGTGGTGGACACCTGCGAGCGCATTCAGCAGATCACCCGCGATCTGATGTTCGGACCCAAGCTGGTCGTCGGCGCGGTACACGGCTATGCCGTCGGCGGCGGCTTCGAGTGGATGCTCAATTGCGACATGGTCGTGGCGGCGGACGATCTCGTCGCCTTCTTCCCGGAAATGGCGCTGGGGCATTTCGTCACCGGCGGTGTCACCGCCCTGCTGCCGCAGGCCGTGGGCTACCAGCGCGCGATGGAGATGATCGTGCTCGGCGAGCGCTTCGACGCGCCACGTCTGCTGCGGCTAGGCCTAGTGAATCGCGTGGCACCGGTGGATGCGATGCTGTCCACCGCCACGAACCTGGCCGCCGAGATCGCCCAGCGCTCGCCAGCCGCCACGTCCCGCCTCAAGCGCGTGATGACGCAAGGCGTCCATGCGCATATCGTCACCGCCCTGGAGCAGGAGCGGCAGGCCGCCGTTGCCTGCTTCTCCCACCCGGACACCGAACGTCGGGTCAACGCCTTCGCGCAGACGCGCCTCTGAAGCCGGGAATCCGGGTCATTCCAGTCGCACGGTGAACACTACCCTACCCCTACAAGCGGGCAACACCCAGTAGATCCACAAAAAAAGCCGCACAAGGCGGCTTTTTTCTTTTTATGGCGGATGTTGGCGCCGATGCCGATTTGAGC
>JBAUTC010000359.1:0-6493 GCA_049582025.1 Thiomonas sp. | reverse complement strand
GTTCCGGCGCCCAGTCCAGCATGCGCTGCGCCGCGCGCCGCACCGCGCCGCGATGACCGAGAAAGCTCAGTTGCATGTCGAACGGCGCCTTGCCGTCGGGATCGGCGGCGCCGAAGATGCGCATCAGCCAGCGCAGCCGCGGCGAACGCACCCGCGCCGGCTCGAAGTTCTCGATCAGGTCGGTGAGGATGAGGGTGCGGGTCGGCCGGTGGAAAAAATCCACCTCGGTCAGCAGGCTGCCGGGCACCAGCACCTGGTCCATCACCCCGGCCCAGGCCGGATCGGGCGCATCGCCCAGCGCGGTGAACGCCGGCAGCGGCCGCTTGGCCCGGCGCCGCAGAACCGCCACAGCATGCACCCGCGCCTCCGGATAGCGGGCATGCCACTGTGGGATCCACCAGTAATGAAGGGTGTTGGGCGCTACCAGGTGCCGCACCGGCCCGAGCGCAGCAACGGCGGCAAACACCGCATCGGTGGGCTCGGTGGGAGAATGCACCCAGAGGCCGCCGTCCGGCAGGCGCACCACGGTCATGCGGGTGGGAAACGGCAGCTTGGTGCCGAGATAGTCCATGCGGATTTCCGGACCGTCCAGCATCCAGACTCCGTCCGCGACGGGCTTGAGCATGTCCAGCGGGGAGTAGGGTTCGTAGGCGTTGGCAATCATGTGGAAAGGGCGTTGCCGATTTCGCAACGGTTCAGTCAGCGGATGTGGACCGTGTCCATTTTCCGCAGCACGAGGTGCAGCAACACCTTGGCCATTCAGCCGCTCTCCCGCAACGCATTCAGAAACGCGCGCCGCCACCAGTGCACATCCTGACGGCGGATCGTCGACATCAGCAGCGCGTGACGGCTTCGGCGCTCATCCAGGGGCATATGCAGGGCGTGGTGAATGGCGTCGGCGGTTGCCTGCGTATCGT
The DNA here is from genome assembly GCA_049582025.1 of Thiomonas sp. GTDB lineage: Bacteria > Pseudomonadota > Gammaproteobacteria > Burkholderiales > Burkholderiaceae_C > Thiomonas. The sequence continues at coordinate 5,576 of JBAUTC010000359.1, read as the reverse complement.
AGGGATTGACCAGAATGGCGTCGCGCAATTGCTCGGCGGCACCGGCGAAGCGCGATAGCACGAGCACACCCGGATCGTCGGGATCCTGCACCGCGACGAACTCCTTCGCGACCAGATTCATGCCATCGCGCAACGGCGTCACCAGCGCAACCCGGGCGGCCCGGTACAGGCCGGGCACGCGCCTGCGCGCCACCGTGCGATGCATGTAGCGCACCGGCATCCAGTCCAGTTCGCCGTAGTCGCCGTTGATTGCGCCGCACAGTCCTTCCAGTTCGCGGCGCAGATCGGCATAGGCGTTCACGTCCTCCCGGCTCGGCGCCGCCACCTGGATCAGTGTGGCGCTGCTGCGGTTCTCCGGATAACGCAGCAGCAGGCTGCGGAAGGCTCGAACCCGCTGCGGCAATCCCTTGGAATAGTCGAGCCGGTCGATGCCGATCAGCAGCTTGCGCCGCGCGAACTGTTCGCGGAGCATCTGCAGGGTGTCGCGCGCTTCGCGGCTCTCCGCCAATGCCAGGAATTCGTCGACATCCAGGCCGATGGGAAATGCTCTCGCAAGCAGGCGCTGGCCGAATGCCTCGAACACCTCGTCATCGAGTTGCACCGCCTCCATTTCGCCTTGCACATAACGGCCGAAATGCGCCAGATCCGCCTGGCTCTGGAAGCCCACGAGGTCATACGCGAATAGGCAGCGCATCAGCCAGGCATGCTCGGGAATCGCGGCAAGGATGAGAGGCGGCGGGAGCGGCACGTGCAGAAAAAAGCCGATGCGGTGCTGGCTTCCCAACGCCCGCAGTTCCGATGCCAAGGGAATGAGGTGGTAGTCGTGCACCCAGATCACATCATCCGGACGCAGCAGCGGCAGAAGCTTGCGCGCGAACAGCAGGTTGACCCGCCGATAACGGTCGGCGTAGCCGGCGTCGAAGTCCGCGAGATCCAGCCTGTAGTGAAACACCGGCCAGAGCACCGCATTGCTGTACCCGAGGTAATAGGCCTGCTGGTCCTCGCGTGTGAGATCGACAGTGGCCACGGTGACTTCGCCGAAGCGCTGGAGTTGCACGTCCTGATTGCTGGCTGAATGTCCTGCCTCGCCGCTCGCCACACTGCCGCTCCAGCCGAACCAAAGTCCCCCTGTCTCCCGCAGGGTGTCCCCCAGCGCGACGGCCAGACCGCCAGCCGCCTGTTTGCGCGGGTCGGCCACGCGGTTCGACACGACGACCAGGCGGGCCATCAGATGACCGTTTCCCACGGGACGGATAGGCGCACAGCGGCGTTGATCAGGCCCACCATCGAATAGGTCTGCGGAAAATTGCCCCACGCCTCCCGCGTGACGGGATGGGTGTCTTCCGACATCAGCCCGAGGTGGTTGCGCACAGCAAGCATGGATTCGAAGATCTCGCGCGCCTCTTCCTTGCGGCCGATGCGGGCAAGCGCGTCGATGCGCCAGAAGCTGCACACGTTGAACGCCACCTCGGGCATGCCGAAATCGTCCGGCGCCTCGTAGCGCCGCATGAACGGTCCATTGCACAAGGTCGCCTCCAAGGCGTGCACGGTGGCAACGAAACGCGGGTCGCGCGCGTCGATGATGCCAACCTCGGCCATCAGCAGCACGCTCGCATCCAGGTGCTCGCCGCCAACGCTCTCCACATAGGCGTTGCGCTTCGGACTCCAGGCCTCCGCGAGCAACCAGTCGCGCATCGTGGTTGCATGGTCCTGCCAATACCCGGCGCGGCCGGCGATTCCGAGATGGCGCGCAATCTTGGCAAGTCGGTCGCAGGCGGCCCAGCTCATCAACAACGACGAGGTATGCACCCGGGACCGGGTGCGCAGCTCCCACATCCCCGCATCCGGCGTGCGGTGCAAGCGCACCGCCTGTTCGCCCATTGTCTCCAGCGCCTGGAACTCGGGCACACCGGCACGGCGCAGCAGCCTTTGGTCGAAAAAGGCTTGCGCCGCGCCCAGCACGATGTTGCCGTAGACGTCGTGCTGAAGGTGCTCGAACGCCTGGTTGCCAAGGCGCACCGGGCCCATGCCGCGATACCCCGGCAGTTGCGGAACAATCTGCTCCGGCATGCCGCGTTCACGGCCGATGCCGTAAAGCGGATGCACATGCTTGCCATCGGCTTCCTGCACCACATTGGCGAGCCAGCGGAGGTAATCCTCCATCGTTGCCACTTCGGACAGGCTGTTGAGCGCCCGCACGACAAAGAATGCGTCACGCAGCCAGCAGTAGCGGTAGTCCCAGTTGCGTCCGCTGTCCGGCGCCTCGGGGATGCTCGTGGTCATCGCCGCGACGATGGCCCCGGTGTCCTCGAACACACAGAGCTTGAGCGTGATGGCCGCGCGAATGACCACGTCCTGCCATTCCAGAGGCACTGCCAACCGGCGCGTCCACTGACGCCAGTAGTCCAGGGTGTCGCGCTCATAGGCATGGGCAAGGTCCTCAACCCCCTGGGTCAGCGAGTCGTCCGGTCCGAACACCAGGCTGGTCGTGTCGCGCAGGATGAACGACTGCTCCTGCAGGATGTAGGTCAGCGGCGCGCTGGTGGTCAGCCGCAACACCTGGTCGCTGCCTATATAGCGGATGTGATGGCTGCCCTGCGTGATCTGTGGCGTCTCCTGCCCCCAATTGAAGCGCGGACGCAGGCGGATGCGCACGCGTGGCGCGCCGTTCAGCACCCGCAGGCGCCGCACCAGCATGATGGGCCGATACATGCGACCGCGCATCATGAATCGCGGGGCGAAGTCCGTGATCTCGAAACCGTGGTCATCGGCGTCATACAGCCGCGTGCGAAGCACCGCCGTATTCGGCTCGTAAAACTGCTCGCTGCGCACCGCTCCCTCAAGCGCAATGTCGAACACGCCGTCCATTGCGCCGTCACCGCCGATCAGCGCGTGGAACACCGGATCGCCATCGAACCGCGGCACGCAGCTCCAGACGATGCATCCTCGTCGGTCGATCAACGCACTGGCCTCACAGTTGCCAACAATCCCAAGGTCCAGGTTGGGCAATGCCCCGTCCATCATCATCCGCTACCTCCCTGCGTGCGGCGCAGACGCGTTTCGCGCGTTCCGCGCGCCTGGCGCGCGCGCGTCAGCTCGGCCGCCGCGTGGTCGAGCCATTCCCGCAGGGCGGCAGGCCCATCCAGGCGATGCACCGCGACGGAATCCCCCTCTCCGAGCTTGACGGCGACCCCACCCCGGTCCTGCACTGCGGCGAACGCAGACTCGTCGGTGACGTCGTCGCCAAAATACCAGGGCCTGCGGCCGCGGAACGGAGGCTCGGCGAGAAAGGCGCGCACCGCCGCGCCTTTGTCCGCCTGGGCAGACTTGAGTTCCGCCACCATCTTGCCCCGCAGGACGGTCATGCCGGTCACGGCTTGTGCAGCCTGCTCCATGGCGTCGAGGCACAAGGGGCCGAGGTGCGGCACGCACCGGTAGTGCAGCGCGAGTGCGCCCGGTTTGACTTCGCAGAGCAGGTCGGGATGGGTGCCACACAAGGCCCGCAGTGCCTCGATCGCAGGGGTCAGGTCGGGAACAGGGATGTGATGAATCTGCCCGAGGGCGTCGCGCCGCTCGCTTCCGTGCACACCTGCAGCCGGCAGTTGCAGCGGGGCCAGAAATGCGTCGATCTCGGCCAATGGCCGGCCAGACACGATGGCCACGGCCACATTCAGCTCAAGCAGGCGCCCGATCACCGGCACAAGGTCGTCCGGCGCACGCACGGCATCCGGCGTTTGCGCGAGATCCACCAGCGTGCCGTCGAAGTCGAAAAACCAGGCGGCATCAGCGCCCGGTTGCGGAAGTTCCGACATGATCCATCTCCAGCCCCGTGGCGCTGGCCGCACGGAAGCGGCTCCCTGCCATCAGCCCGAGGATAGGGAAACACCCGCACCAAGGCAAGCCGCCGCGCTCGCGAGCCGGGCCAGTGACCGACGATCTCCCGCTCTCAGCGCTGCGACAGCGCCAACTCGATGCCGAGGCCGACGAACACCGCGCCGGTCAGACGCCGCACCCACACCGCAACCGTTTGTATTCGACCCAGGCGAGCCCGCGTGCGAGACACCACGGCGACCACGCCGAGGTTGAACAGCGTGCCGTTGACCGAGAACACCACGCCCAGCAACAAAAAGGCCCATCCGCGATGCGCCGCCGACGCATTGACGAACTGCGGCAGGAAGGCCAAGAAGAACAGCACGATCTTCGGGTTCAGCACATTGGTCAGCATGCCCTGCAGGTACACCGCGCGCAGCGGCACGGCCGGCAGTGCGGGCAACGCGGACGGCGCTGAAACGCGCGCACGCAACAGGCCGATGCCCAGCCACACCAGATACGCCGCGCCCAGCCACTTCACCACGCTGAACGCCGTGTGGGATGCCGCGATCAGCGCCGAAAGGCCCACTGCCGCCGCGGTGACATGCACCAGACAGCCAGCTCCCACCCCCAGCGCCGCCATCGCCCCGGCGCGCACGCCCTGCGCCGCGCTGCGCGACACGATGAACAACATGTCCGCGCCCGGGGTCATGTTGAGCAACAGGCCGGAGAGCAGGAACAGTACGAAGTGGTGGATGCCGAGCATGGGAAGGGTGCCGAGGAAAGCGGAGGTGGGCAGACCAGCGCCCCTCCTTGTCTCAACAGCGTGTTAGAGCCAGCGGGCGCGCTTCAGCCAGTAATACAGGCCGCCGCACAGGGCCAACGTGAAAACGATCAGGGCGGGATAGGCCCAAGGTAGGGCGAGCTCGGGCATGTGGTGGAAGTTCATGCCGAACCAGCCGGTGAGCAACGTTGGCACTGCCAGCAGCGCGGCCCAGCCTGCCAGCCGCTTGACTACCTCGTTCTGCTCCAGGGTGACCAGCGAGACGGACACGTTCATGGCAGCCGACAGCATTTCGCGCAAGGCACCCACGGTGTCATTGACCCGGCTGGCGTGGTCGTTCACGTCTCGGAAATAGGGGCGCACGGAGTCGGGGATCAGATCGACGTGCTGGCGCTGGAGCTGCGCCAGCACGTCCTGCAGCGGCGCGACGGCCAGACGCAAGCGGGTGAGTTCGCGCTGCATGGCGTAGAGCCGCTTGAGGGTGCCGCGCCGCCACTGCCGCGCGAAGATCTCGCCTTCCAGTTCCTCCAGTTCGCCCTGGTAGGCCTCGACGATGGGGAGGTAGCCGTCGACGATGGCGTCGAGCACGGCGTAGAGCGCATACCCCGGTCCTAGCGCCAGCAGCGCTGGTGTCTGCTCGGCGGCGCGGCGCACTGCGGTATAGCCGAGCGAAGCGCCATGCCGCACGGAGAGCAAGTAATTCCGCCCCAGAAAAACATGCGTCTCGCCGAAGCGCACGTGCACACCGTGCCGCGACACGGTGCGCGCAACGACGAACAGCGACTCGCCATAGGCCTCGAGCTTGGGCCGCTGGTGCGCGTTGCGCGCGTCTTCGACCGCCAGGGGATGCAGGCCGAATTCCTCCTGCATCTGCGCCAGCAAGGCGGCATCCGGCTCGTACAGCCCCACCCAGACGAAACGATCGGGCAAGGCGAGCGTGTCGCTGATCGCCTCAAGCGCAATATCCCCCACGCGCTGCCCG
>JBAUTC010000358.1:0-2225 GCA_049582025.1 Thiomonas sp. | reverse complement strand
GCAGCAGCACGTCCGGTTTGCCATCAGCCGCGTCGGCCAGCACATAGGCACCCCGCGCGAGGCCAGCGGCGCTGGCGTAGAGGCTGCGATCGAGGGTGGGGACGGCCTGGCGTGTGAGCACCAGGCTGACCGGCCGATCCGTCAGGCGCATGATGACCTTCCACGCCTCCACCACCTCATTCGCATCGGCCGGGCGCAGCAGCACCATGCCGGGCATCGCCCGAAACGCGGCCAGCTGCTCGATGGGCTGGTGCGTCGGTCCGTCTTCGCCCATGCTGATGGAGTCGTGGGTCCAGATGTAGATCACCGGAAGCCCCATCATCGCGCTGAGCCGGATGGCGCCCCGGCAGTAGTCGGTAAAGACAAAGAAGCTGGCGGCGAAGGCGCGCAGCTTCGACAAGGACAGACCGTTGGCCACCGCGCACATGGCATGTTCTCGAACGCCGAAATGCAGGTTGCGCCCGGCGTAGGAATGCGCCCTGTCATCCGATACGGCAGGTGGCTCAAAGTCGCCTGCAAAGTCAAACCCCAGATGGGTTTTTGTCGAGGGTGACAGATCCGCCGCGCCGCCAAGCATCCAGGGCATGTGCGCGGCAATGGCATTGAGCACCTTGCCCGAAGCGTCTCGCGTCGCGGTGCCCTTGGGGTCGGCCGCGAAACTCGGCAGCGCGCTGTCCCAGCCGTCGGGCAAGGCACGCCGCTGCATGCGCTCGATTTGCAATGCAAGGTCTGGATACTGGCTTCGATACGCATTGAACAGCACCGTCCAATCGGCATGTGCACTGGCGCCACGCGCGCCGAATTGCGCGCTGAAGTGCTCGGTCACGCCATTGGGAACCTCAAATTGCACGTCCGGGTCGCGACCGAAAAATTCTTTGACAAGCCGGACCTCTGCGGTGCCAAGCGGTTCGCCGTGGGCTTCCTTGGTGTCCTGCTTGTGCGGCGCGCCATAACCAATATGGCTTTGCACAATGAGGATCGTCGGCCGGTCATTGGTGGCGATGAAACGCTGCAGCCCGTGCGCCAATGCACCGAGATCGTTGGCGTCGTCGACGCGCACAACCTGCCAGCCGTAGGCCTCGAAACGCGCGCCAACGTCCTCGGTAAAGGTGATGGCGGTCGAGCCCTCGATGCTGATGTGGTTGTCGTCGTAAATCCAGCACAGATTGGCGAGTTTCAAATGCCCGGCGAGCGATGCCGCCTCGCTGCTGATGCCTTCCATCATGTCGCCGTCGCCGCACAGGACGTACACGTTGTGGTCGAACAGCGCAAAGTCCGGGCGGTTGTAGGTGGCGGCTAGCCAGGCCGAAGCGATTGCCATGCCGACGCTGGTGGCGGCGCCCTGCCCCAGCGGCCCGGTGGTGGTCTCGATGCCGGCAGCGGCGCCGAATTCCGGGTGGCCGCTGCAGCAGCTTCCTATCTGGCGAAAGCGCTGCAAGGCATCCATGGTGACGGCCTCTCCGAGCGGTGCGGCGCCCGACTCGCTGCCAGGCGCGGCCTGCGGCTTCACCCCGCACAGAAACAGGAGGCTGTAGAGCAAGGCCGAGGCATGACCCGATGAGAGCACGAAGCGGTCGCGGTTCGGCCAGTCGGGTGCGTTCGGGTCGTAGCGCAGAAAACGCTGCCACACACAGTACGCTGCGGGAGCTGCGTCCAGCGGTGTCCCGGGGTGGCCGGAATTGGCCTTTTGCACGGCGTCGATGGACAGCGTGCGCAGCGTGTTGATGCAGAGCTGGTCGAGCTGCGCTGCATTGTTCGTTTCGCCACCATCGCCGGGATGAACGCTCCGCAGACGCCGGTTCATGATGTCGCTCCTGGATGGGCGCTGGTGCCGCGCGCCAGGCGCCCGTCCTCGAAAACATCAACCCACTGGCGCAGCCGCCCGGCAATTTGTGTCGCCGCCGCCACGCGTGTCAGAGTCTGCTCGCGGTAGGCAGCAACCGCATCCCAGAAGCTGGTGCGGCCCACGGCGAAACCGATGAACCCAGGCACACTCGCGGCCGTTGCAAGCCACCTGCGCACGCTGGCTTCGTCCGCACCGCGGCCAAGGACGATGCAACTAACCGCGCTGCGCCCACCGCGCCGAACCGCTTCGACCATCCGGACGCAATCGTCGCGCTCGGCAAGACCCTCGATCTTCCACAGGTCGGGCTCAATTCCTGCGTCCTGCAAGGCATGGATCGCTTTCACCATGAGCTGGGGACGCAGGGTCAGGTCATAGGCTG
>JBAUTC010000357.1:0-1513 GCA_049582025.1 Thiomonas sp. | reverse complement strand
GCACCGCTTCGATGATTTCTTTGGGACGCACCAGCGCGTCGGCGGTCACTTCGGCCACGTCAGAATGACTCCAGACCGAGGATGTGGCAAGCGCGCTGCGCCGTCTGCCGTGCCTGCGCCATGTCGGCCGCCGTGCACGTGAGATGGCCCATCTTGCGCCCCTTGCGCGGCGCGTGTTTGCCGTAAAGGTGCAGATGCGCGCCAGGCTGTGCCAGCACGGTTGCCCAGTCGGGCTCGCGCCGCTGACCTGCCGCGTCGAACCACAGGTCGCCCAGCAGGTTGAGCATGACGGTGGCACTGTGCTGACGCGGCGTCAGCAGCGGCGCGTTCACCAGTGCCCGCCATTGCAGTTCGAACTGCGACACGGTGCAGGAGTCGATGGTGTGGTGACCGGAGTTATGCGGACGCGGCGCAATTTCATTGGCCAGCAGGCTGCCATCGCGCAAGACGAAAAATTCCACACAGAGCACGCCCACATACGCCAGGCCCTCAGCCACCGCAGCGGCGGCAGTCTGCGCGGCCTCTGCAATCTCCGGGGTGATGGACTCCCCCGGCGAAAAACTGGCAAACAGGATACCGTCGCGGTGCAGGTTTTGTTGCGGGGCGAACAACACCGAACAGCCGTCACGCCCGCGCGCCATCACCACCGACAGCTCGTAAGCGAGATCGAGCCTTTTCTCCAGAACACAGTCCACATTGCCCAGCGCGGACCAAGCCGCGGGCAGATCGGCCGCAGACTGCACCGTAACCTGCCCCTTGCCGTCATAGCCCAGCCGGGCGGTTTTGAGAATCCCTGGAAATAGATCGACACTCACCGCGCTGACGTCGCCGCCTGCAGCCAGCACGGCATGCGGCGCGCAGGGCACGCCCAGCCGCTGGAACAGCGCCTTTTCCTGCGCCCTGTCCTGACAGACCGCCACCGCCTGCGGCGCTGGCGCCAGTGGCACGCGCGATTCCAGCCAGTGCATGGATTGCGCGGGGATGTTCTCGAACTCCACCGTCACCGCGGCACAGTCGCGCGCCAGTTGATCCAGCGCCAGCGGGTCGTCATAGCGCGACGCGAGGTGGATGCCGGTGACTTGCGCCGCGGGCGCAGCGTCGTCGGCCTCGAGCACGGCCACGCCGTAGCCTGCACTCTGCGCCGCCTGCGCGAACATGCGGCCCAACTGCCCGCCGCCAAGCACGCCCAGCGTCGCACCGGGGGCTATGAAGTCGGCTGCCTTGCTCATGCCGCAGTCCCTACGCGCATCGCGCGTGCTGCCGCGGTCTGCTCGGCGCGGAAGGCGTCGAGCAGATCGCGCAAGCCCGCGTCATGCGCCGCCAGCATGGCCACCGCAAACAGTGCCGCATTCGCCGCTCCAGCTTCGCCAATGGCGAAGGTCGCCACCGGCACGCCCTTGGGCATCTGCACGATGCTGTGCAGCGAATCCACGCCCGAGAGGTGCTTGCTGGCCACCGGCACACCCAGCACCGGCACCGTGGTCTTGGCCGCCAGCATGCCCGGCAGGTGGGC
>JBAUTC010000356.1:0-2975 GCA_049582025.1 Thiomonas sp. | reverse complement strand
CGCCGCATCGTGCTGTTCAACGGCACCATCGAATGCCGTCTGATGCTGATCGATATGGTGGCTGGCAGCGCGCGGACGTAAATCTCCACGCCCTTCTCCTCCCCTCCATTGAAGGGGCGGAGGAATTTATTTCGGCTTGTAGGCGATGTCTTCGGCCTGCCCGGCGCGCGTGCCCAGCGGTGACTTCGCCGAGGTGCTCACATGCTGCTGCGGCGCGGCTACGTCCTGTTCCGCGGTTTTTTCCGCCGGCGCGTCTGCCTCTTTCATGCCTTCCTTGAAGCCGCGCACGGCCTGCCCCAGATCGCTGCCCATGTTCTTGAGCTTCTTGGTGCCGAAAATCATGATCACGATCAACAGCACGACCAGCCAGTGCCAGATGCTGAATTCACCCATAACAGTTCTCCCGTGCGGGCGGTGCGCCACGCGCATCGCCGTTGCAACTTAGTTGGGGAATTGTCCACCCAGGTTCAACCGTCAAGGTGAAAGCAAACGCAACATCGGTGCCACAGCGCCCCGCAGTCATATGGTGCGATCAGGCCCAGTCGCGGGCGCGCTCGACCGCCCGCCCCCAGCGCGCCATGTGCTCGCCACGCTCGTCCGCATTAATGCGCGGTTCGAAGCGACGCTGCTCTTGCCAGAGCGCGGAGAGGGTGGCCGTGTCTTTCCACTGCCCCGCGCCCAACCCCGCCAGGTAGGCCGCGCCCAGCGCGGTGCTTTCCGCCTGCACCGGACGCACCACGGGCACGCCGAGCAGATCGGCCTGGAACTGCATCAGCGTGTCGTTCACGGCCGCACCGCCGTCCACGCGCAATTCGCGCAGGGAAGCGCCGCCTTGCATGGCGATGTCGGCCTGCATCGCAGCGAATAATTCCGCACTTTGGTACGCCATGCTGTCGATGGTGGCGCGGGCGATATGCGCTGCGGTGGTGCCGCGAGTGATGCCGATGAGCAGGCCGCGCGCCTGCGCATCCCAATGCGGCGCGCCCAGCCCGGTGAACGCTGGCACCAGCAGCACGCCGTCGCTGTCGGACACGCTGTCGGCCAGTTGCTGCGCCTGTGCCGCACTGCGCACCAAACCCAAGCCGTCGCGCAACCATTGCACCGCGGCTCCGGCAACGAACACGCCGCCTTCCAGGGCGTAATGCAGGGGCCGGTTTGCCCCCAGCTGCCAGGCCACGGTGGTCAACAGGCGCTGCTGTGAACGCACGGGCTGCGTGCCCGTGTACTGCAGCGCAAAGCAGCCCGTGCCGTAGGTATTTTTTGCCATGCCCGGCTGCAGGCAGGCTTGCCCGAACGACGCGGCCTGCTGGTCGCCCGCCATGCCGGTGATGGGGATTTCAAGCCCGCCGATGCGCGCCACGGCCAGTGCGCCGCAGTTGGGGGTGATCGCCGGCAGCACCGCGCGCGGCACGCGAAACAGCGCCAGCAGGGCATCATCCCAATTGCCGGTCCGGAGGTTGCACAGCAAGGTGCGGCTGGCGTTGGAGACGTCGGTGATGTGTGACGCGCCTCCTGTCAGATTCCACACCAGCCAGGAGTCGATGGTGCCAGCCGCGAGCTCACCCTCCTCGGCACGTCGGCGGGCGTCAGGAATGTGATCGAGCAGCCAGGCCAGCTTGGTCGCGGAAAAGTACGCGTCCAGGACCAGGCCGGTGCGCTCCTGCAGGTCTGGCGTATGGCCGTTGGCGTTCAGTTCCGCGCAGATCGCCGCTGTGCGCCGGTCCTGCCAGACGATGGCGTTGGCCAGCGGTTTGCCAGTGGCGCGTTCCCAGAGCACCACGGTTTCGCGCTGGTTGGTGATGCCGAAGGCCGCCACATCGCGCAGCCCCACTCCAGCACGAGCCAGGGCTTCGGTAAACGTGGCGGACTGCGTGGCCCAGATGTCCAGCGGGTCGTGTTCCACCCAGCCAGGTTGCGGATAGTGCTGGGCGAACTCGCGTTGCGCAGAGGCCAGCACCCGCCCCTGCAGGTCGACGATCAAGGTGCGCGAACTGGACGTGCCCTGGTCAAGCGCGGCAATCACCGGCATGAGGTCCTCCCGGCTAAGGATCGATCACCGCAGCGCAGACATCGGTCGGCGCTGCTGCCACATGCCCGACGACGGGCACCATTTTCAGGCCTGCCGACGCCACCCGGCAGGGCGCTGCCAGAACACCGCATCCGGCAAGCACCGAGGCGGCAAACAGCAATGCAATCAATAATTTAAGCATCGGGTTGGTGATCTTCGCAAACAGGCGCCCATTATGCGGGGAACTGAACCGAGCCTGAAGAAGGCGCACCACGTCTGAACCCTCGCCGATACAGCGACACCGACCAGGAGCTTGCGCCGCACGAGATGACGACGCAACGCGCTCACCCTCTCCCTAGAAAGGACACACGATGAAAGCCTCTGACGTAGCAAAGACCGCGTTTTCCATGCCGCTCACCAGCCCCGCCTACCCGCGGGGACCTTATCGGTTCATCGACCGTGAATTTTTCGTCGTGACCTACCGCACCGACCCCAAGGCCCTGCGCGCCCTGATTCCGGAGCCTCTGGAGCCCGCCAGCGATCTGGTGAAGTTCGAGTTCATCCGCATGCCCGATTCCACCGGTTTTGGCGCCTACACCGAGTCCGGCCAGGTAGTGCCGGTGCTCTACAAGGGCAACCCGGCCACCTATCAGATCGCGATGTACCTTGATGACGAAGCTCCGATTGCGGGCGGTCGTGAAATCTGGGGCTTCCCGAAAAAACTCGCCAAACCGCGCATGAGCGTCGTCGCCGACACCCTGCTGGGCACTCTCGACTATGGGCCGGTGCGCATCGCTACCGGCACCATGGGCTACAAGCACCGAGCACTCGAGACCGCCAAGGTGCTAGCTTCGCTTCAGCAGCCCAACTTCCTGCTCAAGATCATCCCGCATGTGGACTGCACCCCACGCATCTGTGAACTGGTGCAATATGGCCTGGAAGATCTGGTGGTGAAAGGCGCCTGGGA
>JBAUTC010000355.1:0-3854 GCA_049582025.1 Thiomonas sp. | reverse complement strand
CGATCTCCAGGACGGAGGAGTGGAACTGCTCTTTTTTCAGCGCATGAAACAATGCGTTGTGATCGAGCTCGATCATTTGCGGCGCTTGCTCGCCACCATAAATGATGCCGGGGGTCTTCCCGGCGCGACGCAGGCGGCGGCTCGCACCAGTGCCCTGCAAACTACGTTCGAATGCGACGACTTTCATGTCGACTCCTGAAAATGGGGCAATGCCCCGAGGTAAGCGGCGCCTGCGACCAGCGCCGTGACAACCCGCCAGACAGTCTGGCGGGGAAAACCTTAGAACAGCGTTTCCTGTTCGTTGAACAACTGCAGCACCGAACCGCCATACGCGATCCGCTGGATGGTCTGGGCAATAAGCGACGCCGCGGAAAGCTGGCGGATCTTGCCGCAATCCTGCGCCTCCTGGCGCAGCGGAATGGTGTTGGTGACGACGAGTTCGTCAATGGCGCTGTCTTGCAGACGCTGGATCGCCGGGCCGGACAGCACCGGATGGGTGCAATAGGCCATGACGCGCTTGGCTCCACGCATTTTGAGCACCTCGGCGGCCTTGGTCAGGGTGCCCGCAGTGTCGACCATGTCATCCATGATGATGCAGTTGCGCCCGTCGATCTCGCCGATGACGTTCATCACCTCGGACACATTCGGCTTCGGCCGGCGCTTGTCGATGATGGCCAGATCACACTCCATCAACTTGGCCAGCGCGCGCGCGCGCACCACTCCGCCGATGTCGGGCGACACCACGATGAGGTCGCTGTAACTCTTCTCGCGCAGATCCGACAGCAAAATGGGCGAGGCGTAGATGTTGTCGACAGGAATATCGAAAAAGCCCTGCACCTGATCGGCGTGCAGATCCATGGTGACCACACGCGCCACACCGGCGGCCTGCAGCACATTGGCCACGACCTTGGCGGTGATGGGCACGCGCGCCGAACGGGGCCGGCGGTCTTGCCGTGCATAGCCAAAATACGGAATGACCGCGGTGATGCGTTCGGCTGAAGCGCGCTTGAGCGCATCGACCATGATGAGCAGTTCCATCAGGTTGTCATTGGTCGGCGCGCAGGTGGACTGCACGATGAACACCTCGCGAGCGCGGACGTTCTGCTGGATTTCGACGGTGACTTCACCGTCCGAAAAGCGGCCGACATAGGCCTGACCGAGGCCAATACCGAGTTGTTCCGCAACTTCCTGGGCAAGCGCCGGATTGGCATTGCCGGTGAACAGGATGAAGTCCGCCGGATTCGGTGTCATGGTGGAGTGTTGCGCGGTTGTTGCGCCTGAAATGCCGGAAGTTTTCACTGCTCCGGCAAAGCCCGCGGTCTGCAGCGCCGCAGGCGAAACGCTTTTTCAAAATCTGTGGCTGGGGAGGAAGGACTCGAACCCTCGAATGCCGGAATCAAAATCCGGTGCCTTAACCAACTTGGCGACTCCCCAACGCCATTCGCACAAGGCGAATGAAAACCTGTGTATCGGTCCGCGCAGCGCCTTGCGCCATGCAGACCCGACATTATGCGTCAATCCAATGCTGCAAAGGATGATGATGCAACCCTTTGCACAAGCGGCCTTGCCAGTTCAGGGGCAGTGCGCCCAGCGTATCACCCCGTACCAACTTGCCGGAATCGCAGATCCAGGCAAAAACGGCGCTGCCAGATCCGGTCATCCTCACATCAAAGCACGGCTGCAACTCCTGCCGGGCCAAAACGTCGCGCAAAGCGTGCATCGCGTGGCCAACTTCGGGCTCCAGCGCCATGGCACCGTGCTGCAAATCATTCCTGCCCCATATGGAGCCACCGATCGCCTGGCTTGGCGTCAAAACCGCGTCCGGACTTTGGACACCGTCCCCGCACACCAAACTCAGCCATTCAGCAAAGCCTGCTATTTTTGCTTCGGGATTTTTAGTTGTCAAGTCAAGAGCGGAAAACACCTCACGCGTGGACAAACCACGTGCCGGATGCACCACAGCAAACCAGGGCGTAGGCAACCCGATCGCCAGTAGATCCTCCCCCAATCCCTGCGCCCAGGCGTTGCGGCCAAAAATGAAAATCGGCACATCGGCGCCCAGTTGCAAGGCAAGCTGCTTCAGGGTCTCGCGCGACAAGCCAAGCCCCCAGAGCCGGTTCAGGCCGATGAGCACGGTGGCGGCATCGGAACTCCCGCCACCCAATCCCGCCTGCAGTGGAATGGACTTGCGCAAATGAATATCCACGCCGTCGGGGCAACGCGTGGTGTGCTGCAGCAGTCGGGCAGCACGCACACAGAGATCATCTTCAGGCAAATCGTCGGCACCGAGACGACGGATGACGCCATCGTCCCGCCGGATCAGGTCGATTGTGTCGCACCAGTCGATGAACTGGAAGACGGTCTGCAGGGTGTGATAACCATCCGGGCGTCTGCCTGTGACATGCAGAAACCAGTTGATTTTCGCTGGGGCTGGGAGATTGAACAGGGCGCGCATGAGCTACAAACCGGCAACCGGGCTCAGTTGACGCCTGCGGAAGTCGCGCTACCCGTTTGCGGCGTGGCCGACTCGATCACCATGCGCAGTTCCGCTGGTGCGCCGCCGAGGCGTTGCGCCTTGAGCAGCGCCAGGTGCCCATCGCGCCAGGTGGGCTGCACACGCCACCCGAGCTGTTCGAAACTTCCGTCGTCCAGGCGTTGTGCGGGCAGGTCGGATGCCGGCCTGCCGCGCACCCAATCCTGCAACGCGGCCTGCGGCAGGGCCACTCCCAGGGCGGCGCGGGTCATGTCGTCGAACGAGGCATAGCTTTGCGTCTGTCTGCCGTCATTCAGGCTTGCCTGTCCCGGACTCCACCTGGCTTTGGCCAGCATTTGGCCAAGAGGTGAAAAGACATCAAATTCTCCCGATGCCGCGCCTTGCAACAGCAGCCGAAATCCGCCGTACAAGGCCTTTTGCCCGTCCGCTTGACCACTGACCAGAGATAGCCGTCCAGCGACTGCGAGCGTGTCCGCGGCCTTGAGCGCTGGAGGGATCTGCGGCGCTGCGCAACCGCCAAACACCAAAGCAGAACAACCAGAAATGACCCAGGCAAGGACACGACCGCGCATCAGAACGTCACACCGTGTTTGCGCAGCACCGCCTGCACCATGGCGTCATTTGGAGCGCGCTCGATGGCTTGCTGCCAGATTGCGCGCGCCGTATCCCGCTGGCCGAGCTGCCACAGCACCTCGCCCAAATGCGCCCCGATTTCGGGATCGGGCCGGGCGTCATATGCCTGTTGCAGCAGGTCCAGCGCCCGATCCTTGCGGCCCATCTTGTATTCCACCCAGCCCATGCTGTCGAGCACGAAGGGATTGCCGGGCGAAAGCTCCAGTGCGCGGGCGACGAGTTTGCGCGCTTCAGGCAGATTTTCGCCCCGGTCCGCCAAGGTATAACCCAGGGCGTTGTAGGCGGGTTGTGATTCGGGGTCGATGGCAATGGCCTTGCGCAGCATGTGAAGCATCTCTTTGAAGTGCCCGCTCTTGTCTGCCATCATCGACGCCTCGTACAACAGATCGACATCGTCAGGCGCCTGCTTCAGACCGGCGCGCAACAGCTTGTAGGAGGCATCGAAACGCCCGGCTTGACGCAGGATTTGTGCCCGCGCCAACAGCCGATCCTTGCGCTGCCCGGCCGTGGTGTCGGGCAGGATGTCGACCAGCTTGAGCGCCTCGTTGACCTTGCCTTGTTGCACCAGAATTGCCGCGCGGTTGCTGAGTACGGCGAGGTGGTTGTTCGCGTCAGGCGCGATCTGGTCGAGCCAGCGTTCGGCCTGCCCCAGATCGCCGAGTTTGCGCGAAGCGTCCGACAAGGCGATGTACCCCGGGGTAAGCAACGCAGGCTGAGCACGCTCCCG
>JBAUTC010000354.1:0-3080 GCA_049582025.1 Thiomonas sp. | reverse complement strand
TAGACCATGGCTTCCTTGCCACTCATGAGTTGCCGCACGACACGGTCGATCAGACCCTCGTCGATCAGGGATTGCAGGCGTTTGGGGACTTTCATTCGTACATTTTGCGCTCTGCCCCTAACGTCATGTCGTCCGCTGGTATAGAAAAGGCCCGGAAAAACTGAACTCGCGGTAAGTGGATAGGTTGCTCCCAAGGGCGAGGATTTCGCCCGATGGATCAGGGGCAGACATGACCAAGAGGTCCCGCCGCAATCATTCCCCGGCGTTTACGGCCAATGTGGCGCTGGCAGCGATGCAGGTTGCGAAGTCGATCGCGGAGATCGCGCAGCAGTTCGAGGTTCACCCCACCCTGGTGATGGAGTGGCGCCCCGACTTAATACAACCAACTTCCGCGAAGCTCAACGGCCCCCCGGAAATTGGGCGGTTGCGATTGCCGCTGAAAACACTGCCCGTATGAGCGAACTGCGTCGAACAGGCTGGGCATTCAATTCGCGCTGTGTGCCACGGCGCACAGACATGATGAATGGCGACGGCTGGCATCATTGTCAAATGGATGCTGACAGGTTGGAATGGCCCGTCGGGAACTCACGAGCGCTGCAACGGAGTTGGGGTGTGTTTTGCTCGTGGCTGCGAGCAGTTCGCACCTCTCCGCAGTCAGCGGGCGCAACACAACACCGGCGGATTCATGGGACACGCCCCTTGTTGCTGGACCACGAGACGATACCGAGCCTTATGCGAGTTCCGCAATGATTGGTATGGTTCACCGATTTGTCAGTGGGCTGGCTCATTCTGCGGTCGGCGGCAACAGCCATGTTTCGCATTCTCACCACCTTCATCGCTACCTTCGTTGCCTTGTGCAAAGGGTTGATGGTGCTCATCGGCGTGCTGCTCGGCGGCGCTGCCTTTCTGCTTGTGCTGTTTGCGTTGCTCGTTGGTGGGGTGAAGGCGCTGATCCACGCCTGGTACCACAAGCCCGCCACCGCCCACGCCTGACCGGATGCCTCTCATGCTCCCACGTACTTCCATCCTCGATGCCCTGCCACAGACCACGGATGTGCGCCTGCAATCCCTGCGGCGCATGCAGCGTGTCGCCCTCGGCCTGCTCGGTTTGGCCATCGCCGGGCTGATCACCGCGACGGCGTTCGGCGGGGCAGGGGCCTGGGGCTGGGTCAAAGCCTTCTGCGAGGCAGCCGCCATAGGCGCGCTCGCCGACTGGTTTGCCGTGGTCGCGCTGTTTCGCCGGCCGCTGGGTCTTCCCATTCCACACACCGCCATCATTCCCGCCAACAAGGAGCGCATCGCCGACAACCTGGCTGTGTTCGTGCGCGATCACTTCCTTGATCCCAGGACGCTGCTGGAGAAGATTGCCGTGTTCGACCCGGCCGCACGCCTGAGCCAGTGGCTGGCCGATCCGGTGCGGGTGCAAGCCTGGGTACACGCCGCGCGGCAATGGGGACTGCAAGCCCTGGACTGGCTGGATGACCGCCGCCTGCAGCAAGGACTCAAGGACATCGCACTCGATGCCCTGCAGCGCTGGGATGCGGCGCAGACCGCTGGGCAGGTGCTCACCGTGCTCACCCGCGACGGCCGTCATCAGGATCTGCTTGATGGCGCTTTGGACAAGATCGGGGAATTCCTCAATCAGGATGACGTCAAGCAGCGCGTCTCCGCCCTGCTGGTGAAACACGCCCGCAAGGAATGGCCGACCATCGTCGGGCTTGTCAACGCGGTGAAGTCCGTCGACAGCCTGGCCGACGCACTGGCCGACAAACTCGCCAACGCCCTGATGGCCGAACTGCAGGACATCCTGCGCGACCCCGACCATCCGGTGCGCGTGGCCTATGGCGAGAATGTGGACGCGTTCATCTCCCGCCTGCGTACCGACCCGGCGCTGGCTGCACGCGTGCAGGAGCTGAAAGCGCAACTGATCGACAACCCCGCCGTGCAGACCTATGTGGAAGGTTTGACGCAGGAAGCCAAGGACTGGCTGCGGCGCGACCTCTCCGATCCCAACTCCCACCTCGGCCTGCATCTGCATGCCGCGCTGAGCGGCATCGGCAGCAAGCTCGCCAGCGACGCAACCTTGCGCGAGGCGATCAACACCCACATCCTCTCGGCTGCAGCCCAACTGGCGCAGGACCTGCGCGGGGGTGTCACGGAACACATCGCCTCCACCGTCAAGAGCTGGGATGACCGCGCACTTGTGCGGGAGATGGAACTCAGCGTGGGCAAGGACCTGCAGTTCATCCGGCTCAACGGCACGCTGGTGGGCGGCGTGGTCGGTGTGCTGCTCTATGCGCTCACCACAACCTTGCCATGGCTGTTGGCGTCGACGCCATATTGAGTTGGACCAGTTCAGGGCAGTGTGCCGATTGGGCACTGACCCGCCAGACTCGGTCAGCGTCCATACCGCCTCTCACCGGGTTGGGGTTGCGAGCTGTTCAGCACAAGGTCGGCAAGGCGGCTCACCGCGGGCTCGGCGCCAACTGCTTCGGTGAAATGATTGCTGGTAATTGATCTGGGCCTGAAGTAATGTAACGAGGGATGTTCATTCGTTTCAACATTCAACAAGTGTTCGTTTTTCACCGCAATCATGAGAGGAATCTGAAATGAACTGGGACCAAATTCAAGGCAACTGGAAACAGCTGACTGGGCAAGCCAAGGAACAGTGGGGAAAGTTGACCGATGACGACCTCAATGTCGTGGCGGGTCGCCGCGAGCAACTCGCCGGGATGATCCAGGAACGCTACGGCGTAGCCAAGGACCAAGCCGAAAAACAAATTGCCGAATGGCAACGCAAGGCGAGTGATTCATGGTTCAAGAAAAACTAGGTCCATGAATCGTCAGATCACTCTAGAAGGAGAAGGAAATGCTCTGGACTATCGCGGCTGTATTGGTTGTACTTTGGCTTCTTGGCCTTGTCACGTCGTACACGATGGGGGGATTCATCCATGTGCTTTTGATCATTGCGATCGTGGTGATTCTGCTCAACGTCATTCAAGGCCGACGTGGTTGAACGCGTTGAATTGGATCAAAGACAGTTTGAGCGTTCATTCGCGCGGCGTGGTGAAACGTCGTCA
>JBAUTC010000353.1:0-6675 GCA_049582025.1 Thiomonas sp. | reverse complement strand
ATGTTGGGCAACGAGACTCTGGAAATGCGTGCGAGCACTCTTCCCACTGACAGGTCCCGTTGTTGCCGTTGTGCCGATGTCGGGAACGTGACCTGCGCGTATGGCTGTACACCAAATTCGCGCTGGGTTTCTCGACGTGACGCTGATTGTTTTGTGTGTCTGTTTTCTCCCGCAAATCTTCTCAGGAAAGATCAGGAGTCCTCATGCGTATGAATGCCTCTGTAGTCGAACTCCCCGTGCGCCGGATGCCGCGCGCCTTGGACCAGGCCGGACCGATGCCGGTGCGCAATCTCGGTATCGTGGATCTGCAGTTTGACGCCCGGCACAGCAGCATGTGGACAACCATGCGAGCCCGTGAACACAGGCCCCTGAACTTTTCGCGCGAATTGCTGGATGCCTTCGAGCAGGCGTTCGCGA
Organism: Thiomonas sp.; assembly: GCA_049582025.1. GTDB lineage: Bacteria > Pseudomonadota > Gammaproteobacteria > Burkholderiales > Burkholderiaceae_C > Thiomonas. The sequence continues at coordinate 6,258 of JBAUTC010000353.1, read as the reverse complement.
CGTATGAGAGCAACGGAGGCGTTTGGCAAGAGGACGGGCTGGAGGAACAGCCCATCCACTACGCGATCCTTCGGTCCGACCATCCGATTTATTTCAATGTAGGTGGAGATCTCGGATACTTCCAATCTTGTATCGAGAGGGGGGATTTCGCGGCGCTCCGCGCCTATTCCATGCGCTGTTTGGATCTGACTTACCGATGGTTTGGTTCGGTGACTCAGCGCACCACGACGATCGCATTGGTCCAGGGCCGCGCTTTGGGAGGTGGTTTCGAAACGGCGCTCGCATCGGACTACGTGATTGCCGAGGAGCAGGCCGAGTTCGGATTGCCGGAAGTGCTGTTTGGTCTCTTTCCCTGTACGGGCGCGATGAGTCTGTTGACGCGTCGCATCGGGTTGTCAGCTGCCGAGAAGATGATGCAAAGCGGCCGCATTTATTCGGCAACGGCACTTCACGAGATGGGTGTGATTGATCATGTCTGTCCGACAGGGGAGGGCGAACGTTTCACACGGGACTTCATCGCAGCCCACGCCAAGGTCAGGCCGGCACGACATGCAATGCAGCGCGCCAAACGGCGCATGATGCCGCTCGACCGGGAGGAGATGACGGCAGTGGTGGAAGACTGGGTCGACGTGGCCCGGCAACTTCAACCGGAGAACCTTCGCGTGCTCGACACCCTGATCCGCATGCAAGCCAACGAGTTCGGACGGTAGTCAGGCTGTACGGACTAGTCAGCATCGCGGGACTGTTTCAGCACGCAGAAATACAACGCGCGCTGGAGTCCGCGGTGGCCGCCGCCACAGCACGATTGACGCTCGATACCGATCAAGGTCAGGCAGCGCAGCTGGGCGGTTACAGAGCCAGCGACGACCAATGCGCGACTGTCCAGGACGTCAATGAGGCCGACGTGGGGCGGCAGAGGAGTGTCATGGACAACATATAGTCGTTATGCGATATTTGATCCGGCCAGCTTTTTGCGAAGTGCTGTAGAACGCCGCTTCCCGTCTCGAAGTTCGTACCGAGGCCATCACGATGCTTCAAAAATTTGACGTTGTCAGTACGGATGGGATGTTGGAGCCTTACGGGCCCGAAGCAGCTTCCTTGCTGCGCAAGACGCAACACCACATTGCACCTGTGGCCGCTCGATTTGCCGACACGTTCTACAGCCGACTCGCCGAGAGCCCGGCGGCACGTGCGATTCTTGCTACGTTGGGCGCGCAGGCCATGCTGACGCTCAAATCGAACCAGACAGCGCATCTGCAATTTCTGCTGTCCCCTGATACGACGCAGGCGCAGATCGTCCGACGTGCCGAGGCGCTGGGCAGAATCCACGCCTTGGTGGGGGTCACGAGTTCGTTGCTGGTGCAGTCGCTGGCGATTTATCGACACTTGCTCAGCGCGCATTTGAAGAGCACGCCTCTTGCTGTAAAGACCCGCTACTGGTTGTCGCTGATCATGGAATGCCGTTTGCAGGACGACATCCAGGTTCAACTGGAAGCGGCGGAACGCGTGGTCGCTGCGTACTCCAGAGCGCTATCGCGTGTCTTTCCCAATCTCGGCGTTCCATGGTCCGATGCATCGGCAGCAGAGATCGAGGTGTTGGGCGCTTTGCCTGGAATTCACGGCGCCATGCTCATGCGCTTGAATCAAGAGGGCGTCTTGACGGTCGAGCGAAGCGCGGGGCCGGGTGCCCCAGGCATCGTCGCCGTGCTGCAAGGCTCCCAGACCAGCATTCTGATCGATCCTGGATCACCTCGGGGGCAGGGGCTGGTTGCGGTGGCATGGCGCACGCTGCAAGCACAGAGCTCACCGAGCTATGCACGTGATCCCCGCGTGCAGTTCTGGGCTGAGCACGCCCGGCGCCTGAAAGTTCAGTCAACGCTGGCACTTCCCATTCTCGATGATGCCGGCCATGCCGTTGCATGCGTTTACCTCTACGGCAGCTTTCCGAATCAGTTCGAATCGGACTGGATGCGTGAATTTGGGCGCGGCTTGCAGCGCAGGTGGGAGCAGACATGGCAACGATGCAGGACGAAGAATCACTGTGCCTTGCCAGAGACCATTGCCAACGACTACCGGCAGCAGATGTTCTCGGGAGGCTTGGTCATGTATGGGCAGCCCATCGTTGACCTGCACACCGGAGAGATCCCTTCGGTGGAGATCCTTGCGCGTCTGCGGCTACAGGACGGGACCATCGTCGCGCCCGGAAAATTCCTGCCACTCTTGGGTAATGTGGAACTGGATCAGCTCTTTCGCGACGGTTTGGACCAGGCGCTGCAGTGGCTGACGAGGTGGGATGCCGAGAAGGTGCCCCTGAGCATCTCGATCAACCTTTCGCCATCAACTCTTCTCAATCCCGATAGCCGCCAATGGATTGGCGATGCCTTGCGCAGGTATGGCGTTGCACCCCATCGCCTCAGTGTCGAGCTCCTGGAGACACTGGAGATGGACTCGGCCGCCCAAAGTGAAGCCACACAACAACTTAAGGACCTTGGCGTGAGGCTTTCCATGGACGATCTGGGGTCTGGCTACAGCAATTTGGAACGCCTGTGCCTTCTGCCGTTTGATGTCGTCAAGATTGACCAAGGCCTCCTTGCGACCATGCGCACCAACCCTATGCGCGTGCTGAGCCTCGTTGGCGCGCTCGTTCAAGTGGCGCGTGATCTAGAGCGCGAGGTCGTCGTGGAAGGCCTGGAAGACGACGACATGATTGAGGCTGTCGCCGTCCTCGGAGCCTCCTTTGGTCAAGGCTACGGGTTTGCCAGACCGATGCCGCTAGACGCCGTTGCTCAGTGGATCCGGCGATTCAAGGTGCCGACCCAGTCCGGACGGATTCATACTGAACTTGGTGCCTTGGCCTATCACTGGCAATACATGCACTCCGGGAATCCTCCGACCCCCGAAACGGATCTGGAAACATGTCCACTGACCTCATTTTTTGGTGCATACGTTCCCCACGACGTCAACGTCGAAAGGTGGCACGCACAAATCCACGCTGGCAGCGACCCCAAAGAAGCGAGCCGATTACTGACAGAGTGGCTTGTCGCCAAGGTTCAAATGGGAACGGGCTAAAGGCGCGGCTTAAGCTATGGCGCCGGTGCGGTCGCTGACATCTTTTCGGAGCGGACGTTGGTCAGACAGGCAAATTCGACTGCCTGACGGAGCCATTCACGGCCGCCCAGCAGGATCTAAACAAGCCACCATGCGTAATCCTGCGACACCCGACGCAAGCCGTTGAAGATCTAGGCAGCCACGACGGTGCGGTTCCTGCCCTCGTGTTTGGCCTGATACAACGCCCGATCCACGGCATCGATGAAGGACAGGGGATCATCACCTGGGGCAGGGATGGTGGTGCCCGTACCCAAGCTGATCGTTAGCACGGGTGCAATGCTGGACTTCGCGTGTGGGACCGACTGACTCAGAATCGACGTGCGGCAGCGCTCGGCCAGTTGCAGTGCAACATCGGCTTCGGTATCGGGCAGGATCAGCGCAAACTCTTCGCCACCAAATCGGGAGAGGAAAGCGCGCGGTCGCACCGCGGCCAAGCCCAACGCGTTGCCAACCAGACGCAGACAGGCGTCACCCTGGAGGTGACCATATTGATCGTTGTATTCCTTGAACTGGTCGATATCGAGCAGGATGAGTGAAAGTGGCTTTCCTTCGTGCTGCGCGTTGCTCCACTCGGCCTTCATGACGCTGTCGAAGTGTCGCCGGTTGCCCACACCAGTCAATCCATCCTTGAACGACAGGCGCTCAAGCTCGTGTTGCATGGCGATCAGTTGCTGCTCAGCCTTCTTGCGCTCGCTGATGTCGAACATGAACCCAATCAGCGACTCGACCTCGCCCTCGGCACTGCGCACCACATGCACCACGTCCCGAATCCAGACGTAGCTACCGTCCTTGGACAATGCACGATAGTCCGCCTCATGATCCACGCCGCTTTTGGATTGAGCGACGCAATAGTCCACCACCCATGCGCGGTCTTCAGGATGCATCCGCGCTGCCCAGTCTTCCACGCTATTCCAACTTCCGGGCTCCCATCCGAGCAAGGCCTGGATTTGCGGACCGACATAGGCGAAGCGCAACGTGGACCAGTCAATTTTCCACGGTATGGCCTTCGTGGACTCCAGCAAGGTCTTGTAAACAGCAGCGTCTGGAGGCAATGCCTCGTCAAAAGGGGTCATGGGCCTATTGCGTTCAGGTTCGAAAGGTGGGGCGGCGCCCGGGCTTGATGACCAAAGAATCGGCCAGGTGTTTCGTATGCTAGCGTGCAGGTCGCAGTGCATCAGGCGCTGTGCGGTTGCCTCAGGAAAGCCCTGCGCAATCGCCACAGTGACCCATTGCTCGTCCAGTTGGACGAGCAATGGGTCAGAACTTCACGAACTCGCCTTCTTGCACGACCGCCATGGTGGTGGCGCTCATCGGCGGTCGCTGGACGGGCGCTTCAGGCGCTTCGCTCACAGCGGCGAGCGCAGGGCCGGCGTCGGTGTCAGAGAGCTGGAATTGCTCGACTGTGCGCTGTAATTTTTCTGCCTGCGCGTTCATTTCCTCGGCCGTCGCCGCAAGCTCCTCGGAGGCGGAGGCGTTGTGCTGGGTGGACGCATTGACGTGCGCGACGGCCTGGCTGATCTGCTCGATGCCACCGGCCTGCTCCTCGCTGGCGGCGTTGATGCTGCCAACCAGATCGGCGGTTTTGACGATGGCGGGAACCATGTCATGCAGCAACTTGCCGGCGCCGACTGCCTGCTTTACCGAACCGCTTGCCAGTTCGCCGATCTCCTTGGCGGCGAGTTGCGAGCGCTCGGCGAGCTTTCTGACTTCGGCGGCCACCACGGCAAAGCCCTTGCCATGCTCGCCGGCACGAGCGGCCTCGATGGCCGCGTTCAGCGCCAGCATATTGGTCTGGTAGGCGATATCGTCGATGATGGAGATGCGCTCGGTGATCGCTTCCATGTCGGCCACCGTGCGTTGCACGGCTTCACCGCCTTGTCTGGCCTGATTCGCGGCGTCCTGGGCCATGGCCGCAGTTTGCTGGGCGTTTTCGGCATTTTGTTTGATGGACGCGCTGGACTCCTCCAGCGTTGCCGAGGTCTGCTCGATCGCCGCCGCCTGCTGGGCGGCGCCTTGCGACAGGACATGCGAAGCGTCGGTGACCTGATGCGACGCGCTCAGGAGGCCCGCGACGGAGGTACGAACTTCGGTGATGGTTGCCGTCAAGCGTGCGACCATGGTGCGCATTGCATCCAGAAGCAGCCCGGTTTCATCGCGGTAGGCATCGTTGACTTGGACCGAGAGATCGCCGTCGGCGACGCGCTGAGCCACCTGCACAGCTTCGCGCAAGGGTCGGGTGATGGAGCGAGTGATGGCGATGCCGAAAAAGACCGCCAGCATGATGGATATCGCAGAGCCCGTGAGTGAATAGGTCATGGCCGACGCATAGGCCTTATCGGCCTGGTTGGCGGCGAAATCGAAGTCCTTCGTCACGCTGTCCTTCACGCTCAGCAAGGTGGTCTGGAGCGCGGCCTGCGCCGGGATGACCTTCAGTCGTCGCGTGGTGAAGGCGTCCCCGCCATTTTTCTGGTCGTTCAAACTGGCGACGATGCCTTGCGTCAGCACATTCAGCTGGCTTGAGGCCTTGGCCGTTTCCTGCTTGATGTTTTCGTCACGTTCCAACTGGCTAAGCCGCGACATGGATGCGCGCAAGGTGTCGATTCCATGCTGCAGGTTCGAGCGTTCCTTGGTCTGAACGGCAGGATCACCGCTGGTGAGGACGGCATTGAGGTCATTGTTGCTTTGGTGAAGCTGGGCCAGGATGTCATAGATCGTGCTGACTTCCGGCCATGCTTGCCGGGTTGCCAGGTCCGTTGCGCGCCGCATCGCGCTGACGCCTTCATAGGTCACGAATGTCAGTGCTATGACGATGAATGAGGCGCCCGCAATAGTGAGCCCGAGTCGCGCGCCGATCCGCAGTTTTCGAAACATGTAGAAATCTCCTCATGGGTTTCTGGAGTATCCGTTCTGGCGCAAGCCGCGGCGCTTGAGCCGATGACTACAGCGCTGGATTGCACATTAGTCGGGCCGCACGGCCCAAGCTACGTCGGGTTAGCTGAAGAACTTCCCCAGCGCAATCGTCACCGAAGCTGTACCAGACGCTGTACCTGAGCCGCCGCCACATGCGGCAAGAATGCTTGACGCGCCCACGCTCAACAGAAATGTTCTGCGGCTCAATCCTTCATGATTCAATTAGATTTCTCCTGGTAG
>JBAUTC010000352.1:0-11249 GCA_049582025.1 Thiomonas sp. | reverse complement strand
CAGGTCGGGCAGGTCTGTTGCATGGCGAACGGCCCCATGCGCTGCGCGACCTGGCCGCTGCCGTGGCAGGTGGTACAGGTGATGGGTTTGGTGCCGGGCTTGGCGCCGCTGCCGTGGCAGGTGGAGCATTCTTCCCAGCCGGGGATGCGCAGACTCTTGGTCACGCCATGTGCGGCGTCTTCCAGACTGATCTCCAGGGAATAGCTCAGATCGTTGCCGCGGTAGACCTGTGGACCGCCTCCTCCTCCACCGCCCCGGCGTCCGCCGCCGAAGATCTCGTCGAAGATGCTGCCGAAATCGCCAAATCCGGCAGCGCCACCGCCGAAGCCACCGGCTGACGGATCGACTCCGGCATGGCCGTACTGGTCATATGCCGCGCGCTTCTGCCCGTCGCATAGACACTCATAGGCCTCCTTGACGACCTTGAAGTGCTCCTCCGATTCCTTGTTGCCTTGATTGCGGTCGGGATGGTGCTTCATGGCCAGCTTGCGGTAGGCCTTCTTTATCTCGTCTTCCGAGGCGTTCTTGCTCACGCCCAATACTTCGTAATAGTCACGTTTGGCCACGGGGTTCAGCCTTGCAAATCGGTTCAAAAACAATGGACAAACGGGAGGGCCGCGGATGTCATGCGGCCCTCCCGTCGGGAGACTTCAGAACACAGTGGCGATCAGGCCTTGCCGTCCTTCACTTCCTTGAACTCGGCGTCGACCACGGAGTCGTCTCCTGCCGCCTGGGCGCCGGCACCGCCGGAAGATGCGCCATCGGCGGCGGCCTGCTCACCGGCCTGGCTGGCATACATCTTTTCGCCCAGCTTTTGGCTGGCGGCGAGCAGGGCGTTGGTCTTGGCCTCGATGTCGGCCTTGTCCTCGGACTTGATTGCTTCCTCGGCCTCCTTCAGCGCGGCTTCAATGGTGGACTTCTCGTCCGCATCAAGCTTGTCCCCATACTCGGTCAGCGACTTGCGCACGCTGTGCACTGCGGCGTCGGCCTGATTGCGTGCGTCGACCAGTTCGCGCTTCTTGTGGTCTTCCTCGGCGTTGGCTTCGGCATCGTTCACCATGCGTTGCACTTCTTCCTCGCTCAAGCCGGAGTTGGCCTTGATGGTGATCTTGTTTTCCTTGCCGGTGCCCTTGTCCTTGGCGCTCACGTGCAGGATGCCGTTGGCGTCGATGTCGAAGGTCACCTCGATCTGCGGCGTGCCACGCGGTGCGGGCGGGATGCCTTCGAGGTTGAATTCTCCCAGCAGCTTGTTGCCCGCGGCCATTTCACGCTCACCCTGGAACACCTTGATGGTCACCGCCGGCTGGTTGTCGTCCGCCGTGGAATAGACCTGCGCGTGCTTGGTCGGCACGGTGGTGTTCTTGGTGATCATCTTGGTCATCACGCCGCCCATGGTCTCGATGCCCAGAGACAGCGGAGTGACGTCGAGCAGCAGCACGTCCTTGCGGTCGCCGGCCAGCACCGACCCCTGAATGGCGGCGCCCACGGCCACGGCTTCGTCGGGGTTCACGTCCTTGCGCGGCTCCTTGCCGAAGAACTCCTTCACCTTCTCCTGCACCTTGGGCATGCGGGTCATGCCGCCGACAAGGATGACGTCATCGATGTCACCGACCTTCACGCCGGCATCGGTGATGGCGGTGCGGCAGGGGGCGATGGTGCGTTCGATCAGCTCTTCCACCAGCGATTCCAGCTTGGCGCGGGTGAGTTTGAGGTTCAGGTGCTTCGGGCCGGAGGCGTCCGCCGTCACGTAGGGCAGGTTGATCTCGGTCTGGGTGGAACTCGACAGCTCGATCTTGGCCTTCTCCGCTGCGTCTTTCAGGCGCTGCAGAGCGAGCACGTCCTTGCTCAGGTCGACGCCTTGCTCCTTCTTGAACTCGGCAATGATGTAGTCGATGATGCGCTGGTCGAAGTCTTCCCCGCCGAGGAAGGTGTCGCCGTTGGTCGAGAGCACTTCGAATTGCTTTTCGCCGTCAACGTCGGCAATTTCGATGATGGAGACGTCGAAGGTGCCACCGCCGAGGTCGTATACGGCGATCTTGCGGTCGCCCTTGCCGTGCTTGTCCAGACCGAAGGCCAGGGCAGCGGCGGTGGGCTCGTTGATGATGCGCTTGACGTCCAGCCCGGCGATGCGCCCGGCATCCTTGGTGGCCTGACGCTGGCTGTCGTTGAAATAGGCGGGCACGGTGATCACGGCCTCGGTGACTTCTTCACCCAGGTAGTCTTCCGCAGTCTTTTTCATCTTGCGCAACACTTCTGCGCTGATCTGCGGGGGGGCGAGTTTCTTGCCACGCACTTCCACCCAGGCGTCGCCGTTGTCGGCCTTGGTGATGGTGTAGGGCATCAGGTCAATGTCCTTCTGCACTTCCTTCTCGGCGAACTTGCGGCCGATAAGGCGCTTGACAGCGTAAAGGGTGTTCTTGGGGTTGGTGACGGACTGACGCTTGGCCGACGCGCCGACCAGGATTTCACCGTCTTCCATATAGGCGACGATGGACGGCGTGGTGCGTGCGCCTTCGCTGTTTTCAATGACCTTGGGCGTGTTGCCTTCCATCACCGCCACGCAGGAATTGGTGGTGCCGAGGTCGATGCCGATGATTTTTGCCATGGAAATTCTCCGTTTGTGCCGCGCCGCGTGGCGCTGATTTTTAACTGCTAACTAGATATGGAGGCCTGTCGCGAATTCAAGTCTCTTGGACGCAGACTGGTTTATTGCGCGACCGTGATCAGCGCCGGGCGCAGGGTGCGGTCGGCGATGCGATAGCCCTTTTGCAGCACCGAAGCCACAGTGCCCGCCGGTTGATCGCAAGGCTGGACCGAAATCGCCTGATGCAGCGCGGGGTCGAATTTGTCACCGGCTGCCGGGGAAATTTCCTGCAGACGGTTGCGCTCGAAGGCAGCCTTGAGCTGACTCAGGGTGAGCTCCACTCCCTGTTTGAGCACTTCGGGCTTGCCGCTGGTGTCGGCCAGAGCGGCTTCCAGGCTGTCCTTCACCGGCAGCAGGGCTTCGGCAAATCCTTCGACCGCAAATTTGCGGGCCTTGGCGGTTTCGTCCTCGGCGCGGCGGCGGATGTTTTCCACTTCGGCGTGGGCGCGCAGGAGCTGGTCGGTGAGTTTGCTGATTTCTTCCTGCGCCTGTGCCAGTTCATCGGCCAACACGGGCTCGGGAATCAAGTCCTGATGCGACGGGCCCTCCGTGGCTTGAGGGTCTGCGGATGGGGGAGTCTGGGGATCTGTCTGCATGGTGCGCGAAAGCCGGGAAAAGAAATGACCATCCCATCATTGGGGTGTCCTCCGGGATTTCAAGAGCACGCGCCGAAGGCCGCCGTCCATCCAGTCCCAGCCGCGCACCGGGAACGAAAAAATCCCCCGACAGCAGGACTGTCGGGGGATTTTGGCCGGGCGACAGCAGCGCGGGGCTACCGGTCGCGCCAGAGCGCCAGGCCTTACTGGGCCTTTTTCTCTTCTTTTTTCATTTCTTTTTTCATTTCCTTGTGTTCGGCCTTCTTCTTGTGCACGACCTTCTTGTGGGTCGCCTTCTTGTGCTCGACCTTCTTGGTTGCTGCGGGCTTGGCGGCCTCAGGGGCGGCAGGAGCCGGGGTTTGCGCCATGGCAACGGTGGCAAACAAGGCGGTGAACAGCGTGGCAACGATCTTCTTCATGGGATGGTCTTTCAAAATTTTGGATGGAAACGATCCAAACTGGATCGAAGGCTTAATGCGCGCCGCGGCGGATCGGTTGACACAACTTCACGCGGGTTGCGAAACAGCTGGCGTGTCGCTTGGATAATGGGCATCGTCTGTCGTCACTCCGCGTCCTTGCGCGTTTCACCATGTCCGATTTTTCAGTGCTGTTCGTCTGTATGGGCAATATCTGTCGCTCGCCGACCGCCGAGGGCGTGTTTCGCTCCAAGGTACGGGAGGCCGGGCTGGAGAAGCGGGTGCGGATCGATTCTGCGGGGACGCACGCATTTCACATTGGTTCGGCGCCGGATCGCCGCAGCCAGCGCCATGCCAGCGAGCGGGGCTATGACCTCTCTGCTCTTCGCGCCCGTGCGGTGGAGGAGGGGGACTTTTCGCGTTTCGATCTGCTGCTGGCCATGGACTGGGACAACCTCGCCCTGCTGGAACAGCAGTGTCCGCCTGAGTACGCGACACGATGCCGACTGTTCTTGAGTTTTGCGCCGCAGGCGCCTGTCGCCGCGGTGCCCGATCCGTATTACGGCACCGAACGGGACTTCGAGCGCGTGCTCGATCTGGTGGAGCAGGCCAGCACGGGTTTGCTCACCTTCATTCAAAAACAACTCGCACAGGGCGCCTGAAGCGCTGCGCCTCCGCTCTGCGCCTACTGCACTTCCTTGAAAGGCAGGCGATCCCGCAGGCTGTGCTGATGGTCCGCCAAGGCAGCGGATTCGCGCTCCAGGTAGTCCTCCACCGCGCGGGCGAATTGCGGATGTGCCAGCCAGTGCGCGGATTGCGTGGCCACGGGCTGCAGCCCTCGGGCCATTTTGTGCTCTCCCTGTGCGCCACCCTCGAACGTGGTGTAGCCGTGTTCCAGGCACCAGGACATGGGCTGGTAGTAGCACGCGTCGAAATGCAGCGCCGGGACATGCTCGGTCGCCCCCCAGTAGCGCCCGTAGGCGATGCGGGTGCGCGGGTCAAGCAGGACGAGTGAACTGGCGATGGGCGTGCCGTCGCGCTCCGCCACGAACAGCAGGCAATGCTCGGGCATGTCCTTGCCGATGGCTCGAAAAAATGCATGATTCAGATAGGGCGAGGAGCCGTGCAGCGCGTAGGTCGTGTCGTAGCAGCGGGTGAAGAATGCCCAGTCCGCAGCGGTGATCTCCGTACCACGCAAGGCGCGAAACGTGACGCCCGCATCGCGCACCTGACGCTGCTCCTGGCGAATTTTTTTGCGTTTGTCATGCCGCAGGCTGGCAAGAAACGCTTCGAAATCCGGCCAGGGCACACCGCCCTCCAGCGGCGGATTGCACCAGTGAAACTGAATGGTGGTGCGCGGCATGAGCTTGTATTCCTGACTCCAGAGCGCTTCCTGCGGATCGAGAAACAGGCCGTGAAACGAACTGAATCCGCTGCGCTTGGCAATGGCGAGGATCTCGCTCAATAGCGCCTTGCGGGCGTGCGCGTCGCGCCCCAGCAACTTGGCGCCGCCTACCGGGGTGAAGGGCACGGCGAGCAGCAGTTTTGGGTAGTAGGGCAGGCCGTGTTCGGCATACGCCTGCGCCCAGGCCCAGTCGAACACGTACTCGCCATAGGAGTGCGATTTGACATAAAGGACGCAGGCAGCGGCGAGTTCTTCGCTGCTGTCGCGCAACGACAGAACGACGGTCTGCCAGCCGGTTCCCGCTCCGACGCTGCCGCTCATGTCCAGGGCACTCAGCCAGGCATGGCGCTGGAATGGCGTGGTGCCGGGGGTGGCTTGCGCCAGGGCATCCCATTCCTCGGCGGGTAGCGCCGCTACCGCGTCGAACAACTCGGTGCGAAAATCCTCACTCATGACCATCCGACTCGCTGTTTTGCAATGCAACCCCATCGTGGGAGATCTGGCCGGGAATTCCGCGCAGATCGCGCGACTCGCGCGCCACGCCCATGCGCTCGGCGCACGCGTCGTGCTCACGCCCGAACTCGCCCTCAGCGGGTATCCACCGGAAGACCTGCTGCTGCGCCCGGCGTTCCTCAGTGCCTGTGCAGACGCATTGAACCAGCTTGCCCATGACCTGTCCGACTTGCCGGAATTGGCGCTGGTCGTCGGGCACCCGCTGGCACTGGCCGGGGCGGATGCGCCGCGTCTGGCCTCGACCCAGCAGCCGGTGTCCTGCAACGCGGCGTCTCTCTTGCGCGGCGGCGTGGTCGAGACCAGCTATTGCAAACACGAGCTTCCCAACTATCAGGTGTTCGATGAGCGCCGCTACTTCGGACCCGGTGACCAGGCGGTCGTGTTCGAGGCCGGGGGCACGCACTTTGGCATCAATATCTGTGAGGACGCCTGGCTGCCACATGCGCCGCGCAAGGCGCGGGCGGCTGGAGCGCAGGTGCTGCTGGTGCTCAACGCCTCGCCGTATCACCGCGGGAAGACGGCGGAACGCGAACGGGTGATGCGCCAGCGCTGCCTGGAAAACGACATGGCGCTGGTGGCCTCGCAAATGGTGGGCGGGCAGGACGAGATCGTGTTTGATGGCGCGTCTTTCGTACTCGATCGGGCGGGCGACTTGGTGGCCCGGGCGCCGCAATTCGTCGAGGACATCCTGCTGGTCGAAGTGGCCGGTGGCGATGTGGGCAAACAAACACTTGCGCATGTCGCCCCGCTCAAGCCGGATCACGCGGAGGTTTATGCCGCGCTGGTGCTCGGCGTGCATGACTATCTGGGCAAGAACGGATTTCCCGGCGCGCTCATCGGGCTGTCCGGCGGGGCGGATTCGGCGCTGGTGCTGGCCGTCGCCGTCGATGCTCTCGGCGCCGATAAGGTGCGCGCGGTGATGATGCCCTCGCAATACACCGCGCAGATGTCTCTCGACGACGCCGCCGAGATGGCACAGCGCCTGGGCGTGCAGTACGACGTGCTGCCCATTACTGCGCTGTTCGAGACCTTCCGCAGCACACTGGGTCCGCTGTTGCACGAGCACGCGGGCGACACCACGCTGGAAAACATTCAGGCACGCATTCGCGGCACACTGCTCATGGGGCTGTCAAACAACAGTGGCCGCATCGTGCTGACGACGGGTAACAAGAGCGAAATGGCCATGGGCTATGCCACGCTCTATGGCGACATGGCCGGGGGTTTCGCGGTCATCAAGGACGTGACCAAGACCCTGGTGTGGGAACTGGCACGCTGGCGCAACGCCCATGCCGCGGCGCAGGGCGAGGCCGAGGTCATTCCGCAGCGCATCATCACGCGCCCGCCCAGCGCCGAGCTGCGCCCGGACCAGACCGATCAGGACAGTCTGCCGCCCTACGACGTGCTCGACGGCATTCTGCAACGGTACATGGAGCAGGACGAAAGCGTTGAATCCATTCTGGCCTCAGGCTACGCCCTGCCGGATGTGCAGCGGGTTGTGCACCTGCTCAAACTGTCCGAATACAAGCGGCGTCAGGCCCCGCCGGGCATCCGCATCACCCACCGTGCATTTGGCCGAGACTGGCGCTATCCCATCACCTCCAAATACAGGGAATCATTCTGATTCCAGCCGTGCCACGCGTCAGCAGTTAAATTTCGTGTTCATTCCAACACCCAGGAGCCCTGCCATGAAACTCATCACCGCCATCATCAAGCCGTTCAAACTCGACGAGGTACGCGAGGCGCTGGCCGAGATCGGGGTCACCGGCCTGACAGTCACCGAGGTCAAGGGCTTCGGTCGACAGAAGGGGCACACCGAGCTGTATCGTGGTGCCGAGTATGTGGTGGATTTTCTGCCCAAGGTGAAAGTGGAGGCGGTGATCAAGGACGATCAGGTCGAGCATGCCATCGAGTCCATCGTCAAGGCGGCGCGTACCGGCAAGATCGGCGATGGCAAGATATTTGTCACCAGTGTCGAGCAGGTGCTACGCATCCGTACTGGCGAGACCGGCGAAGTCGCGGTTTGATCGCACGCAGGCCACCGCGTTGCAGTGGCTGCATCCCGATAGGGACGAGAACACTCGGGGCGCCCCGGGGTTTTTCATGAGATCCAAGTCGTTCCACTTACCAACCTTCTTATGCCCCGCGTTCACATCCTGCCTTCGGGCACAGACCTGCTGGCCGATCCGGATGAAAACCTGCTGAAGTTGTTGCGGCGGCATCAGGTGCCCATTCGTTATTCCTGCAAATCCGGCGAATGCGGCTCCTGCAAATGCGTGCTGGAGTCTGGTCAAGTCGAGTTGAAAAAGTACGACGCAAAGGCGCTGCCTGATGCACAGAAGGAGCGCGGAATCATCCTTGCCTGCCGCGCGATCGTGAGCGAAGACATCACCATCCGCCTGACCGACAGCGACGACCTGATAACCCATCCCGAACGCAAGCTGTTGTGCCGGGTCGCGGCGCTGGAGCCGCTGACGCAGGACATCTTTGCGCTGCGACTGCACATCGAATTCGCCGACATGGAGGGCATTCCCTTCACTTTCTCAGCGGGACAATATGCGCAGATCGCGGTGGACGTGGACGGTCAGGAAATCGCACGCGATTTCTCCATGGCCAGCACCCCAGTGGACGCGGAGTACGACGACATCCTGGAGTTTCACATCCGCCGCACCCCTACTGGAGCACTGAGCAGCCTTCTTGGGTCGGTAATCCGTCCCGGCGCCCAACTGCTGGTGCGCGGGCCGATGGGAACGGGCTATTTCCGTCCGCGCCATGAAGGTCCGCTCTATGCCGTGAGTGGCGGGACCGGTCTGGCTCCCATGCTCAGTGTGGTGCAGACGGCGTTGGACAATGGCAAGCTCGAATCCGTGGTGCTATTTGCCGGGTTCCGCAATCAGGCAGATGTGTATGGACTGGAGCAGATGGAGCAGATGCGCCGCACCTATCGCAACTTCAGCTATCACCTGTCGCTGGATGAGGCGCAGGCGGGGGATCCGCCGCAGGCCGCGCATCGCCCGCTGGGGGACTATTTGCTGGAACAGGTGGCGGATTTCACCGGGGCCAAGGTCTATCTGGCGGGGCCGCCGGGCATGGTCGAGACCATCAGTTCGGCGCTTTTGGCGCGTGGCTTGTCGGAGCAGGATCTGCATGCCGACGCGTTCTATCCGCCAGTGTCTGCGGAGCTTGTGCCTAGCGCCTGATGCCCTTGCAGCGGGTGCGCTGCGCAGACGTATTAAAATCGAACCGAATCTCATTCGGCGCCACGCATCGACACACATTGCGCGCCTGCCTTCGGGCACTTGCAGTACAGCGGATTTCATCCGGCTGTTGCCGCCACTTACCGGGTATCTATGAACACGCAAGAGGCCAAGCGGGTCCTTGAGACCGCGCTGATCTGTGCTTCCCAAGCCTTGTCCGTCGCTGAGCTGCGACGTCTGTTCGACGACACGATCGCCGCAGACACCGTGCGGGCGTTGCTCGACGAACTGCGCACCGACTGGCAGGAGCACGGCGTGGAACTCGCCCAGCTAGCGCAGGGCTGGAGGTTCCAGAGCCGTCCCGAGATGCAGCCGTTTCTCGACAGGCTCTATCCTGAAAAGCCGCAGAAATACTCGCGCGCCGTGCTGGAAACCCTGGCCATCATCGCCTATCGTCAACCAGTCACCCGCGGCGACATCGAAGAAATCCGCGGTGTGGTGGTGAATACTCAGATCATCCGCCAGCTCGAAGATCGTGGCTGGGTCGAGGTGATCGGCCATCGCGAGGCACCCGGACGTCCCGCCCTGCTCGCGACCACGCAACAGTTTCTCGACGATCTGGGCCTCAAGGCGCTCGATGCCTTGCCGCCCTTGGGTGAACGCGGCGACATGCTGCCTCATTTCAATGAACTGCAGCAACACCTCCCCGAGCTTGACGGCATGGATGAGCAGCAAGGTGCAGCAGGCACCGCGCCTGAAACCGATTACCCACCAGTCGCGCCGGATGCGCTGCAGGTGGCCCCTCCCTCCAGCAGTGCGCCCGAGGGCGTTTTGCCGACCGACTGACGACACACGGATCGCACCATGAGCACTTCCGACCCATCTGATACGCCTGAGATCAGCTCTCCTCCCGAGGCCGTGGACGCATCTGCCGACAACCCCCCGGTGCGCAAGCCACGCGCAGCGCCACGCCGTGCACCGCGCAAAACGGCAGCGGCGAAGTCTGAAACGTCTGAAAAAGGCGCAGCGGAAGAGTCTGCCGTGCCGGACATCACCGCTGCACCTGAAATTCCCGAAGCCATCGCGGACCTGCAGGCAGAGCCAGCCCCGGCCGGTGAGCAGGACGTCGCGGAACCCCTCGCAGAAGTGCAGGTGGAGTCTGCGCAAACGCCTGTCGCCGAAAGGGCCCCGCGTCCACCCAAGACCAACCGGCGCGAGCCCCGGCAGGCTCCGCAGCAGCAGGCGGCAGAGGACAATGTGGCTGCCACAGCGTCGCCGCCGCTCGTCGGTGTGAAGATCCAAGACGTGATTTCCGGCACTTACGATCAGGCGGCCGAGGAGGCTCCGGTCGTTCGCCGGGTGCTGGCGCCGGCGGACGACGCGCCCAAATTGCACAAGGTGCTGGCGCAGAGCGGCGTGGGGTCGCGTCGCGAAATGGAAGACCTCATCCTCGCCGGCCGCGTGTCGGTCAACGGTGAGCCGGCGCATCTGGGGCAGCGCATCCTGCCGACCGACCAGATCCGCGTCAACGGCAAGATCATCAAGCGCCGCATGCGGCCCGCCCAGGCGCGGGTTCTGGCCTATCACAAGCCCACGGGCGAAGTGGTCTCGTTCAAAGACCCGGAAGGTCGTCCCACGGTATTTCAGCACTTGCCCAAGTTGCAGGGCGCCAAGTGGACAGCGGTTGGACGCCTGGACATCAACACCGAAGGTCTCTTGCTGTTCACCACCTCGGGCGATCTGGCCAACCGGCTGATGCATCCGAGCTACGGCGCCGAGCGAGAGTATGCCGTGCGCGTGCTGGGCGAACTCGATGCCGCAGCGCGTGACGAGCTCCTGCAGGGCGTGCAACTGGGCGATGGCCCGGCACGCTTTCTCAGTCTCGAAGAAGCTGGAGGCGAGGGGGCAAACCGCTGGTGGCGCGTTGTCATCTCCGAAGGCCGCAACCGTGAGGTGCGTCGCATGTTCGAGGCCGTTGGCCTGACGGTGAGTCGGCTCATTCGCGTGCGCTACGCCAGCGTGGTGCTGCCCGCAGGCTTGCGCCGCGGCGATTTTGTCGAACTCGATAAAACCGTCGTTCAGGCGCTGCAGGGCCGCAATCCCGACGCTGGCGAAGCCGGAGATCGTCCCCCGCGTCGCCAGAACGGGCAGGGCCAGGGCAACGGGCGGCGCAATGACAACCGCGGTGGGCGCGGTGGGCGCAGCAAGGGGCAGGGTGGCGGTCAGCAGCAACCCGGTCCCGATAGCTATGCACGCACCACCGTCGAAGCCCTGTTTGGAAAAAGTCCGGTGGTCCGCAGCAATACTTGGGGTGGCGAAGGCAATTTTTCCACGGGGAATAAGCCCGGCTCGCAGGCCCGCCGCAAATCTGGCGGGAAACAGCAGAACGCGCAGCCCGATCCGATGAAAACCAGTTTCGGCTATATCCACAAGGACTCGGGGCCGCACCGCGGGGGTGGCGGAGGCGGCGCTGGCGGTGGC
>JBAUTC010000351.1:0-1657 GCA_049582025.1 Thiomonas sp. | reverse complement strand
CGCCGCTGCAGACCTTGCTGGCGACCGTACCGCCGCCCAATCTCGACGCGCGCGCCTGGCTGGTGGTCGATCTCACCAGCGGTCAGATCCTCGCCGAGCACAACGCGCATGAGTCGGAAGCGCCCGCTTCGCTGACCAAGCTGATGACTGCCTATCTCACCTTCAAGGCGCTGAAGGATGGCGCTGTCAAGCGCGATCAGATGGTCACCGAATCGAAGGAGGCGTGGAAGACTGGCGGGTCGCGCATGTTCATCGATCCGCGGGTGCCGGTGTCGGTCAACGACCTGCTGCTAGGCATGATCGTGCAGTCGGGCAACGACGCAGCCATGACACTGGCGCAGACCGTGGGCGGCTCCGTCAGCGCGTTTGTCGCCATGATGAACCGCCAGGCGCAGCAGTGGAACCTCAAGGGCACGCATTTCATGGATCCCACCGGCCTGCCCGATCCCGGCCACGTCACCACGGCGTATGACTTGTCGATCATCGCGTCGCACATCATCCGCGATTTTCCGGCCGACTATGCGCGGTACTTCAAGGTCAAGGAATTCAGCTACAACCACATCACCCAGCCCAACCGCGTCAGCCTGCTGTTCACCGATCCGTCGGTGGATGGCATGAAGACCGGCTACACGGCCGATGCCGGGTATTGCATGATCACTTCGGCGCAGCGCCAGTTCCCCAACGGCCCGCGCCGCCTGCTCACCGTGGTGATGGGAACCCCGAGCGAGCGCGCCCGCGGCGAGGAAAGCCAGGTGCTGCTGAACTGGGCGTATCAGAATTTCGATGACATCGTGCTGGCCTCGCCCGGCAAGGCGGTGTTGACAGCACCGGTGTGGAAGGGCGTGGAGAACAAGGCCGAACTGGGTTCCGTGGCGCCCGTGGTCATTTCTGTGCCGCGCGGCATGGGCAAGGAGATCCAGACCAAGGTGGTGCGGCCCGACCCCTTGGTGGCTCCGTTGCAGGCCGGGCAGCGCATCGGCCAGCTCGATGCGAGCCTCAGCGGCAAGCCGCTGGCAACTTATCCCCTGCAGGTCATCAAAGCCGTGCCGGAGGCAGGCCTCTTTGGTCGCGCCTGGGACAGCCTGCGTCTGATGATCAAGTAAGACGGCAGGCCGGGCAACTCAGGCCGTGACGGGCGGAGCTGCCTCGGCTACCACGCGGACCTCCCCGCGCAGCGAGTGCGGGTAGGCCGTGGTGATGCGCACCGGCACGATCCGGCCGATCAGCCGCGCTGGCGCTACCAGATGCACGATGCGGTTGTTTTCGGTGCGGCCCTGCAGCTCGGTCGGATCTTTCTTGCTCGGTCCCTCCACCAGAACGGTCTGCACCGTCCCGACCATGGCGGCGCTGATGCTTGAGGCCTGCGACTCGACCAGCGCCTGCAAGGCCTGCAGTCGCTTGAGCTTGACATTTGCGGGCGTGTCGTCCGCCAGATTGGCCGCAGGCGTTCCGGGGCGCGGGCTGAAAATAAAGCTGAAGCTGGCGTCGAACTGCATGTCTTCGATCAGTTTCATCAACTGCGCGAAGTCAGCGTCGGTTTCGCCCGGAAAGCCCACGATGAAGTCCGAGCCGATGCAGATGTCGGGCCGTACCGCGCGCAGGCGCCGCACGATGCTCTTGAACTCCAGCGCGGTGTATCCCCGCTTCATTGCCGCCA
>JBAUTC010000350.1:0-2384 GCA_049582025.1 Thiomonas sp. | reverse complement strand
GCGGCGCTGCTCCATGACGCGGCCTGACCCATTCCAAGCCCATGACTCCCCCCTATCCCCGCGACCTCCTCGGCTATGGCCGCAACCCGCCGCATCCGCGCTGGCCGGGCCGCGCCCGCGTGGCGCTGCAGTTCGTCCTCAACGTCGAGGAAGGCGGTGAGAACAGCGTGCTGCATGGTGATCCTGGAAGTGAACAGTTCCTCTCCGAGATGTTCAACCCGCCGGCCTTCCCCGCGCGGCACCTGAGCATAGAGAGCATCTACGAATACGGCAGCCGCGCCGGGGTCTGGCGCATCCTGCGCGAGTTTGAACAGCGCCGCCTGCCGCTGACGGTGTTCGGCGTCGGCATGGCTCTGCGGCGCACGCCCGACATCGCCCGTGCCTGCGTCGAGCTCGGTCATGAAATCGCCTGCCACGGCTGGCGCTGGACGCACTACCAGAACGTGGACGAAGCTACCGAGCGCGAACACATGCGCCTTGGCATGGAGGCCATTCAAGCCGTGTGCGGCGTGCGTCCCCTAGGCTGGTACACCGGGCGTGACAGCCCCAACACCCGCCGCCTGGTCGCCGACTATGGCGGCTTCGCCTACGACAGCGACTACTACGGCGACGATCTGCCCTTCTGGCTGCAGGTGCGCAAGACGGATGGTTCGCTGGCCCCACATCTGGTCGTGCCCTACACCCTGGACACCAACGATATGCGCTTCGCCCTGCCGCAAGGCTTTGCCCAGGCGGAAGATTTTTTCATCTACCTGCGCGACAGCTTCGACGCCCTGTATGCCGAGGGCACCGAAGCGCCGAAGATGCTGAGCATCGGCATGCACGCCCGCCTGCTGGGAAGGCCCGGCCGCATCCGCGCGCTGCAGCGTTTTCTCGACCATGTGCAGACGCATGAGCGCGTGTGGATTGCGCGGCGCATCGACATCGCGCAGCACTGGCAGCAGATCCATCCCTTCGACGCGGCAACCGCCTTTATCTGGGAGTGAGCATGCTCGATCTCGCCACACTCAACGCAGCAAGCGCCGCCGACTTCACCACCCTGCTCGACGGCGTGTACGAACATTCGCCCTGGATCGCGCAGCGCGCCGCCGCGGTGCGCCCCTTCCCCACTCTCGCCGGGCTGAAACATGCGCTGGTGCAAACCGTGCGTGCCGCCAGCGTTGACGAACAACTTGCCCTGATCCGCGCCCACCCCGAACTTGCGGGCAAGGCAGCAGTGACGGGCGCCTTGACGGCAGAGTCCAGCAGCGAGCAATCACGCGCCGGGTTGTCGCACTGCACACCGGAAGAATTCACCCGCATCACTGAACTCAACGCGGCCTATGGCGCGCGCTTCGGCTGGCCATTCATCCTGGCAGTACGCGGCCCGCGCGGCACCGGCTTGAGCCGTTCGCAGATCATCGCCACGCTGCAGCGCCGACTGGACAACCCGGCCGACTTCGAATTCGCCGAAAACCTGCGGCAGATTCACCGCATCGCCGAGCTGCGGCTGAACGACAAGTTCGGCATCGAACCCATGCTTGGCAATCTGGTGTGGGACTGGTGTGAACAACTCGCCGCCCACAGCGAACCGGGCTGGGCTGAAAACGGGGAACTCACCACGACCTACCTCACCGATGCCCACCGCGCCTGCGCCACCACGATCGCCGCCACCATGCGCGAGTGTGGCTTTGACACCGTGGAGATCGACGCCGTGGGCAATGTGGTGGGGGTGTATGAAGGCACCGACCCGGCCACTCGCCGCCTGCTCACCGGCTCGCACTACGACACCGTGCGCAACGCCGGCAGGTATGACGGGCGCATCGGCCACTTCATCCCCATGGCCTGCGTGGGCGCACTCCACCGCGCCGGACGGCGCCTGCCCTTTGGCATCGAAGTGGTGGCCTTCGCGGAAGAAGAAGGCCAGCGCTACAAGGCCACCTTCCTCGGCTCGGGCGCGCTGACGGGCGCATTCGACCCGGCCTGGCTGGACCAGCAGGACAAGGGCGGCGTCACCATGCGCGACGCCATGCGGCATGCGGGTCTACCCGCCGAGCTGCAGGCGATCGCCGCACTGCGCCGCGACCCCGCACGCTACCTCGGCTTCGTGGAGGTGCATATCGAACAAGGCCCGGTGCTGAACGCCCTGGATCTGCCCCTGGGCATCGTCACGTCGATCAATGCCAGCATCCGCTATGTGGGCGAGATCATCGGCATGGCCAGCCACGCCGGCACCACACCCATGACCGCCCGGCGCGACGCCGCCTGCGGCGCGGCCGAACTTGCCCTTTTCGTTGAGCGCCGCTCCGCGGCTGATGGCGACTCTGTCGGCACCATCGGCCTGCTCGACGTGCCCGGCGGCTCGATCAACGTCGTGCCGGGCCGCTGCCGCTTCAGCCTTGACC
>JBAUTC010000349.1:0-4310 GCA_049582025.1 Thiomonas sp. | reverse complement strand
CACGCCAGGCTCGCACCACAGTCCGCATCTCAGTGCCCGGCAAAGTCCACCAGGGTAAACAACGGCAGACCCGCGTCGCGCAATAGTTGCGATCCGCCAAGTTCGGGCAGGTCGACGATGGCCGCGCCTTCGATCACGCTGGCACCGAGTTTTTCCAGAAGCCGCTTGCCCGCCATCATGGTGCCGCCGGTGGCGATGAGGTCATCGATCAGGAGCACGCAATCACCGGGCCGCACTGCGTCGGTGTGAATTTCCACGGTGGCACTGCCGTATTCCAGTTCGTATTCCTCGGACACCGTGGCAAACGGCAGTTTGCCCTTCTTGCGGATGGGCACGAAGCCGACATTCAGCTCATACGCAATGACCGCACCGAGGATGAAACCGCGGGCGTCGATCCCGGCCACCACGTCAGGCCGCAAATCCGGAGCCATATAGCGGTGGACGAACTGATCGATGAGCACCCGGAACACCCGCGGATTCTGCAGCAGCGGAGTGATGTCGCGGAACTGCACACCCGGCGACGGCCAGTCGGGCACGGTGCGGATATGTTGGCGCAGATAGTCGATGACGTTCATGGTGAACCCGTTGGGAAAGTGCGCATTCAGCCGGCCGGACCGGCGCCAAACACTTCGTTGTACGAAGCGAACGAAGCCCCGGAGAGCACCGGGAACAACACCAGCATGCCCAGTCCGAAGGGCATCATGGCAAGCAGGGAAATAGGCAGCAGCAGCACCGTGAACAAGGTGATCGGGGCGAGATTGGCAAACCCGGCGCGGACCGACAACTTCACCGCATTCCACGGGCTGACACCGCCCAACGCCACCAGAGTGTTGACGAACCAGAACGCCACGCTGAACAGGTAGAGAGCCAGCACGATCAGCAGCAGCAGGGTCATGATCGATCCGGCCATCGCCCCCATGCCGGAGACCATGCCCATGCCAGGGGTCATCACCCTGGAAATCGCGCCAAAGCTGGCGAGCCCCAGGCCGAACATCGAGCCCAGCCCCATCACGATAAGCGCGCCAATCAGCCCGCCAAGCACCAGCACCAGCAGGGATGCCAACAGCAAGGGGCCGATGCGACCGGTCCACACCTTGGTCGACGCGCTCAGCGCCCCCTCGTTCTGCGGCTCCAGCGGCATGCCTTGCGGAGTGATGGCGCGCGCCTGCGCCGCGCGTCGGTGCAGCAGGGCAGCAAAGATCACCCCGAGCGCCAGCAACGGCAGGCTCAGCCATTGCGAGAGCACACTGCCCATCGGCAACTCGCCCAGCAGCCACAGCAGCACGAGCAGGGCGATGGCCAGACCGACCCAGGGCAGCGGCGCCTGGACGAAACTGCGCCAGCCTTCGGCCCACCAGCGCAGGCCGGAACTTGCGGGAACACGGCGAAAAGCAGCATCAGAACGGGCAAGATCGTTGGATGTCATGGGGCAGTGGACTGAAGGAATCGCCCATTATCTCGCGCGTGCGTGTATGTCCCACCCCGCGTTCAGCGGACGATTCCTGCAGCCGCTGCGCCGTCCTCGTCGGTGGATGTGCTCAAGCGTTGTCTCCAAATGCTGATGCGCGCCATGATGAAGACAAAACCCGGGAGACGCGGCATCCGATCGTGCCGTACCGTGAGCCGGCCTTACTGCGGGGTCGCTGTTGGTTGTGCCACGCCGACGCCTGGCTGCTTGAGGAGTTGTGCCCACTCTTCCAGTTCGCGCGGTTCTCCGAACAGATAGCCCTGCATGTGCTGCAGTCCCAGACTGTGCAAGGCAACCGCGCATTCCCGCGTTTCCACGCCTTCGGCCACGACGTTGATCGACAGGCGCCTGGAAAATTCGACAAGGGCGCGTACGATTTCCGCGTTGCGCTGGTCCTTTGTGACGTCAGAGGTAAAACTGGCCGGGATTTTGAGGTCGCTCGGGTCGAGGATCTTGAGATACTCGAACGAGGCATAACCCTCGCCGAAATCGTCCATAGCCACTCGCACCCCGGCCTTGCGCAGCGACTGCACATTGCGCGCCACGCTTGGAAACGCAGGAATTGCCCGGCGCTCCGTCACTTCGACCATCAGTCGCTCAGGCGCCCAGGAATAGCGTTGCAGGGTGGCGTTGATGTGTTCAATCAGCGCCGGGTCGCCGATCTGGTCAGCCTCAATATTGACCGAGATATAGCCGTTCCAGCCCGTCCAGTTGGACAACACCCGCGCCTCGGAAATGGCCTCTTCCATCACCCAGAAAAACAGCTCGCTGGTCTGCGCCGGTGTCAGTTGCGGCAGGAACATCAGCGGCGAATGCCGCTTGGGGGCGTCTTCTGCCCGCCAGCGGAACAGCACTTCCAGGCCGATCACCTGACCAGCGGGATAGCTGACCTGCGGTTGATAAACCAGTGCCGGAGCCCCCGCCCCCGCATGTGCGGCTATTTCAGAAAAGACGTCGCGTTCCACGATGCATGTGCCGCTGTAGTAAGTAACAAGCCTGAGTATTTGCCGCAGGTTAGCATGGGTTTTGAAGAGTTCAAATGTGGATCATCACATCGTGCCGTCGGCAGCACTCCTGAGCTTGTGACGTATGCGCCATACAACATCATGACCCCACCCTCCGCGCTTCTGCCTACTTGTTCCCCACGGTCGCGCCGCAGCCGGGCGAAAGCCGCGTCTGGCCCGACCTACCGCGTCTCGATTGCCGATGCGCAGGCGCACCAGTTCCTCGTCGAACTCGAGCTGCCCGACCCCGCTTCCGAGGGGCAGGAGTTCTGGCTTCCGGTCTGGATTCCCGGCAGCTACCTGGTACGGGAGTTCGCCCGCCATGTGCTGCACGTCCACGCCTGGTGTGATGGCCAGCCGGTCGGCGTGGACAAGATCGCCAAGAATCGCTGGCGCGCAGCGCCCTGTGTAGGCCCGCTGCGCTTGCGCTACACGGTGTATGCCTTCGACCTTTCGGTGCGCACCGCCTACCTCGACACGTCGCGGGGCTTCTTCAACGGGAGCAGTCTGCTGCTCGCGGCCGCCGGGCGCGAACAGCAAACGCACACCCTCGAGCTGGTCTGCCCGGACTTCGCCCCGCGGTGGACGCTTGCCACCACCCTGCCCGCGCTGCGGTGCACCGCAAATGGTTTTGGCACGCGGCAGGCGGACAGCTACGCTGCGCTGATCGATCATCCCGTGGAAATGGGTGACCTGCTGCGGCAGGAGTTCCGCGCAGGCGGTGTCTCGCACGCCATGGTCATCGCCCACGGCGAGGCGCTGCGAGAGGCGGTGGACGGAAAGCGACTGGCGCACGATCTCAAACGCATCTGTGCCGCGCAGATTGCGCTATTCGAACCGCACAGCAAGCGCGCACCATTCGCGCAATACCTGTTCCTGGTCGCGCCCACGGCCGCTGGCTACGGCGGGCTGGAACATGCCGACAGCACCGCGCTGATGTGTGCGCGGCCCAGCCTGCCGCATCCGCGCATGAAAGAGGCCGACAGTGACTACCGCGACTTTCTCGGCCTGTGCAGCCACGAGTATTTCCATGCATGGAACGTCAAGCGCATCAAGCCGCAGGCGTTCACGCCCTACGACCTCGAGCGCGAGAACCCCACCGGGCTGCTGTGGCTTTTCGAGGGTTTCACCGCGTACTACGACGATCTGATGGTCCGGCGCGCGGGGCTCATCACCCCGCAGCAATACCTCGACGGCCTGGCGCGGGCCATCAGCGCAGTGCAACGCACGCCGGGGCGAACGGTGCAGAGCGTGGCCGAGGCCAGCTTCGATGCCTGGACCAAGTACTACCGCCCGGACGAAAACACCCCCAATGCCACGGTCAGCTATTACCAACTCGGCGCCATGGTGGCGCTGTCCATCGACCTGCGTCTGCGCCGCGACAGCGCCACCACCCTCGACGATGTGATGCGCCTGCTGTGGGCGCGCTATGGCCGCGCCGATGCGCCGCTGCGCACCCAAGGCGTCGCCGAAAACGCCCTGCCCGCGCTGCTCAAAGAGGTGAGCGGTCTGGACTGGCGCGGCTTTTTCCGTCGTCATATCCACGGTACCGAACTGCCGCCGCTGAAGACCCAACTCGCCCCCTTCGGCGTGGAGTGGAGCAACCCGGACGACACCGCGCTCGACACACTCGGCCTCACCGTGCAGGAGCAGGCAGGCGGCTGGCTCAGTGTGCAGCGCGTGCGGCAAGGCGGCTGGGCCGAGCGCGCCGGGATGGCCGCGGGCGACGTGCTGGTCGCCTTGAATGGCGAGCGCGCGCGCAAAAGCCTGTTCGAGCGCAGCCATGCGCTGGCGCGCCCAGGCGACATCTGGCACGTCACCGTGCTGCGTCAGGACCT
>JBAUTC010000348.1:0-3711 GCA_049582025.1 Thiomonas sp. | reverse complement strand
CCGCTCCAGAAACGCAGGCGCTCGGCCTCGCTCTGGCTGCACTTGAGCGCGGTGGCGCCGCAGCGCTCGAGCACGGCGGTCATGCGGCCGATCTCCTCTTCCACTTCTTCGGGTGTGCCGTCGCTTTCACACAGCAGGATGGCCTTGGCCTCCAGGTCGTAGCCGGCATGGACGAAGGACTCGGCGGCGATGGTCATGGGCTGGTCCATCATTTCCAGCCCCGCGGGGATGATGCCGGCTGCGATGATGGCGGCCACCGCGTCACCCGCCTTGCGCAGGTCGTCGAAGCTGGCCATGATGCAGCGCGCCAGAACCGGCTTGGGCAACAGCTTCACGGTCACCTCGGTGACCACCATCAGCATGCCTTCGCTGCCGATCACGGCGGCCAGCAGATCGGGGCCGGGGCAGTCGCAGGCCAGGCCGCCGACGGTCAGCGGCTCGCCCTCCACCGTATAGCCGCGCACCTGGAGCACGTTGTGCACGGTGAGGCCGTACTTCAGGCAGTGCACGCCACCGGAGTTTTCGGCGATATTGCCGCCAATGGTGCAGGCTATCTGGCTGGAGGGATCGGGCGCGTAGAACAGGCCATGCGGCGCGGCAGCCTCGGAAATGGCGAGGTTGCGCACTCCGCACTCCACGGTGGCGGTGCGGGCGATGGGATCGAGACGCTTGATGCGGTTGAACCGCGCCAGCGCCAGCAGCACCCCGTCCTCATTCGGCAGCGCTCCGCCCGACAGTCCGGTGCCCGCGCCGCGGGCCACCACCGGAACGTTCAGACTGTGGCAGACCTTGAGCGTGGCAGCGACTTGCGCCTCGGTTTCGGGCAGCACCACCACCAACGGCTTGCGCCGGTAGGCCGAGAGGCCGTCGCACTCGTAAGGCGTGACCTCTTCAGACTCCCACAGCAGGGTGTGCGGCGGCAAGGCGGCGCCGAGCGCGGCAACGACTTCGGCCTGCCGCGCTGCGCGTGCGGCGATGTCGGGGTGAAGTGATGCGTTCATGGCAGGTCTGTTTGTGAAAAATTTATTGTCTTTGTTAGCAGATTATCCCGTTTGCTGCGTTGCAGCGGGGCAGGAGTAACCCGGCATTTTGCGATTTGTCGAAGGTAAAGCTGTGATGCGCAAAAGTCAGGAAGCGCAGGCCCTGTCCACCCCCACGATTGAAAACGCACCCGGTGCAAAGCGGCGCTCTTGGCTCCGAGGCTATAGTCAAGGCCCCGCGCACCCATTCCCGCCCATCCCTCCTGGTTGTCGCCATGTCCGATCTCAGCCGCAACACACGCTCGGGTTTCGCCGCGCTAGGGCTTGCTCCCGTGGGGGCGCAGGCTGCAGTCGCAATCGGCTGGGTCACGCCCACCGCCATCCAGACCGCTGTGCTGCCCGCCGCGCTCGACGGGCGCGATGTACTGGGTTTGGCGCCGACGGGGTCGGGCAAAACCGCAGCTTTCCTGCTGCCGTTGTTGCAGCGCGTGTTGGCCGATCCGCAAGTGCTGGATGATCGGTCGCGCACCCCGCGTGCTTTGGTTCTGGCGCCAACCCGTGAACTCGCCGCGCAAATCGGCGTGCGCGCGCGCAGCCTGGCACCGCAAATCAAGACCGTCGTCGCCGTTGGCGGCGTCGCGATGGACGCTCAAAAGATCGCACTGAGCGGCGGGGCGCACCTGGTGGTGGCCACACCGGGGCGACTGCGCGATCTGGTGGAGCAAAAGACATTGCAGTTGTCGACTGTGAGCGTGCTGGTGTTTGATGAGGCCGACCGGCTTCTCGATCTGGGTTTCGCCGACGAGATCAACGCGCTACTGGCGTTGTTGCCCGTGCGGCGCCAAACCCTGATGTTCAGCGCCACAATGCCCGATGCCGTCGCCGCCTTGGCGGAGCAGGTGTTGCACAAGCCCTTGCGTTGCGAGATCAGTGGCGTCGACGGCCCATCGGCGCCACTGATCCGCCAGCGTGTGATTGCAGTGGACACCGCCCGGCGCACCATGCTGCTGCGCCATCTCATCGCCACCGAAGGTTGGGACCGCGTGTTGGTGTTCGTCGCCACGCAATATGCCGCCGAGCATGTGGCCGAAAAATTGCAGCGTGCCGGTGTCGCCGCTGCGGCGTTTCACGGGCAACTCAGCCAGGGCCGCCGCACGCAGGTGCTGGCCGATTTCCACGACCACCGCCTGACCGTGCTGGTCGCCACCGATCTGGCGGCGCGCGGCATCGACGTGTCGCAGTTGGCCGCGGTCGTCAATTACGACCTGCCACGCTCCGCCGTTGACTACACCCACCGTATTGGCCGTACCGGGAGAGCCGGAGAGCACGGTGTGGCGATGAGCTTCCTCTGTGCTGACGCACCGGGCAGCGATGCACATTTCTGCCTGATCGAAAAGCGCCTTAAGCAGAGCCTGCCACGCGGGCAGGTCTCCGGGTTCGAGCCGGTCGCATTGCCCGTACCCGCAACGCCACACGACGGGACCGGCGGCATCAAGGGGCGGCGCAAGAGCAAAAAAGACAAGCTGCGCGAAACGGCGGCAGGCTTGTACCACTGAGTTCGCCAGGCGTGTCAGGTCGTGCCTTGTCGCACGCAGGACGCTGGCAGGACTGATGCACAACTTGCATCGGAACCGCTGCCGTGAAATTCGGTTCATAAAAACAGTCATCGAGCGCGTTGCAATAGTGGCGCGAGGTGCCATGACGTTGCGTTGCCTGCTGGTTGATTTCAACTCCTGCTTCGCCTCGGTGGAGCAGCAGCTGTGCCCGAAATTGCGTGGGCGGACGGTGGGCGTGGTGCCGATGATGGCCGACACCACCTGCTGCATCGCCGCCAGCTACGAGGCCAAGGCGTTTGGGGTAAAGACCGGCACGCAAGTGGCCGAGGCGCGCAGGCTGTGCCCGGGCATGGTGTTCGTTGTCGCCCGGTATGCGGAATATGTGCAGGTCCACCACCGCGCCGTGGCCGTGGTGGACACCATCGAAGGTTGTGGTGTTGCTGCATCACTTGCAGCAACCAGGGCAGACCAGCGGCCGCCCGCTTGCCGCTGACGTGCCCGGCACCGGCCGCGAACCGGCGGCGCTGTGGAGCGCGGTGGACGCGCTCAATGTGCGCTATGGCCGCCACTCCATCTACTGCGGCAGCTGCCATCAGGGGCGGGAAGAAACGCCCGTGCGAATCGCCTTCAACCACATCCCCGATCTGGAGACCGAGGGGTAAGGTGGTGCGAGTGCATCAGGGCGCGGCCTTGGTGACCAGGTGCGTGGGGGCGGCGCCATCGCCGTCTTCATCGTCCGTTGCAGACAGGCGCAGTTGCGCATCGCCTTGCAGAATGTCTTCCAGCTCGGCGCGGGCGTCTTTGGACAGGGCGACGAGGGCCGCCTGATCGTGAAACACCGCCTGCTGGCGCTCCAGTACGCGTTTGTCGTGCGCGGTGAACAGCTTGGCCATACGCTCCACGTCCATTTCCGGCTTCACGACGTGTAGTGCCTGTTTGCCCATTTCCACACTGGACAGCCAGGTTTCGCGCAGGACGTCTTGTACCCCGAGCTCGCGCAGGCGCATGACATGGGTGCGGTTGCGCGCCCGCGCCAGCAGAGGCACGTCGGGGAAGTGCCTGCGCAGCAACTCTGCGATTTTCAGGCTGGCTTCCACATCGTCGACCGCGAGCACGAACAGGCGCGCGTCCTGCACATGCGCGGCGTTTAGCAAGGCCAGGCGGGTGGCGTCGCC
>JBAUTC010000347.1:0-8242 GCA_049582025.1 Thiomonas sp. | reverse complement strand
GAGGTGAAGTCCGGCTTGCGCTTTTGCAGAAATGCCATCATCGCTTCGCGTGCGGCGGGGGCGCCGAGCAGCGCCTGAAACAGCGCCTCTTCCGAGCGCATGCGCGCCAGCACGGCTTGCGGCCCCTGATCTCCGAGGCCTTTGAGCAGACGCTTGGTCGCGCGCACGGAAGGCGCAGGCAGGCGGGCGAACTTCTCCGCTTGCGTCACGGCGAACTCGCGCAGATCTTCTGCTGGCAACACGCGATTGACCATCCCCATCGCCAGCGCCTCGGCGGCGTCGAACGGCTCACCCAGCAGCAGCTTTTCAGCCGCGCGTTGATAACCGGCAATCTGCGGCAACAGCAGGCTGGAGGCCGCCTCGGGGCACAGGCCAAGTTGCACGAAGGGCAGGACAAACTGCGCGTCATCCGCCGCGTAAACCAGATCACAGTGCATCAGCAGCGTCGTGCCAACCCCCACGGCAAACCCTTGTGCCGCAGCCACCAGTGGCTTGTCGAGACTAGCCAGATGCCGCAGAAATTGCAGCACCGGCGCCTCTTCGCCCTGCGGCGGATTGGAGAGAAAGTCCTGCAGATCATTGCCCGCTGTGAAGCTGGCGCCCTCGCCCGCGATCAACACTGCCTTCACCGCGGCATCACTGGCGGCGCGCTCGAAGGCCTCGTTGGCCGCCTCGTACATCGCCACGGTCAGCGCGTTCTTCTTCTCCGGGCGGTTGAACACGATGTGCAACACACCGCCTTGCAATTCCACTTGCATCTGACTCATGTTGTTGTCTCCTGTGAAAAAAGAAAACCCGGGCGGCACAAGCTCGCCCGGGCGCTGGCTACACGCTGTGCAATCAGACGTTCTCGAAAATGCCCGCCGCACCCTGGCCGGTCCCGATGCACATGGTGACCATACTGTATTTGGCCTTGCGGCGACGCATGCCGTAGATGGCCGTGGCGGCGCGGACGGCACCGGTGGCGCCCAGCGGATGGCCCCAGGCGATGGCGCCGCCAAGCGGGTTGAGTACCTCGGGGTTGATGCCCAGGTCCTTGACCACCGCCAGCGACTGCGCAGCGAAGGCTTCGTTCAGCTCGATCCAGCCGATGTCATCGAGCCTGAGCCCGGCCTTCTCAAGGGCGGCTGGGATGGCGAACTTCGGGCCGATGCCCATGATCTCCGGCGGCACGCCGCGCACGGCGAAGCTCACAAAACGCGCCAGTGGCACGAGGTTGAACTGTTTGAGGATCTTCTCACTGACGAGGATGAGCGCGCCCGCGCCGTCCGAGGTCTGCGAACTGTTGCCCGCGGTCACGCTGCCCTTGGCGGCAAACACCGCCTTGAGCTTGCCCAGTGCCTCCAGTGTGGTGTCGGCGCGCGGGCCTTCGTCCACGGTCATCTTGCGCGTCTTGACGTCCACCTCGCTGGTACCCAGCCGGGGAAATTTCTCCACGATGTCCAGCGGGGTGATTTCCTCATCGAACTCGCCGGACGCAATGGCGCGCAACGCCTTCTGGTGCGAGGCCAGGGCGAAGGCATCCTGCTCTTCGCGGCCGACCTTCCACTGCTGCGCGACCTTTTCCGCCGTCATGCCCATGCCGTAGGCGATGCCCACGTGCTCATTGCTGGCGAAAATCGCCGGGTTGAAGCTGGGGTGGAATCCGCCCATCGGCACGCGGCTCATGCTTTCGGTACCACCGGCGATCATCACGTCGGCCTCGCCCACGCGAATGCGGTCGGCGGCCATCTGAATGGCCGTCACGCCCGAGGCGCAGAAACGGTTGACGGTCACACCACCGACGGTATCGGGCAGACCGGACAGCAGCGCACCAATTCGTGCCACGTTCATGCCTTGGTCGCCCTCTGGCATGGCGCAACCGATGATGGCATCTTCAATCAGCTTGGGATCGAGATTGGGCACCTGCGCCAGAGCGGCGCGGATGACGTGCACCAGCAAATCGTCGGAGCGGAAGTTTTTCAACATGCCGCGCGGGGCTTTGCCCACCGGAGTACGGGTGGCGGCAACGATATACGCGTCTTGAACTTGTTTGGTCATCATATTCTCCTGTAGGCGGATCAGTTGCGCACCGGCTTGCCGGTTTGCAACATGCCCATGATGCGTTCCTGGGTCTTGCCCTGGCCGAGCAGCTCGCAGAAATGCTTGCGCTCCAGCGCCATGAGCGTGGCTTCGTCGGCTTGTGCACCCTCTTCCACATCACCGCCGCACAACACGGTGGCGATGCGCGTGGCGATCTCGAAGTCGTACGCCGAAATGAACCCGCCGTCGCGCAAGTTCACAAGTTGGGCCTGGATGGTGGCCACGCCATTGCGTCCCAGCACCGGGAACGTCTGCCCTGCAACGGGCGGGCGGTAGCCCGAATCTGCCATTCCCCGCGTCTGTGCAATGGCCACGCGCAGCAGTTCGTGGCTGTGCATCACAACCACGTCGCTGGGCAGCAGATACCCCAGTGCGCGACTTTCCAGCGCGGACTTGCCCACACTGGCCATGGCCGCGGCCTGGAAATAGGTTTTGAGGAAATGCAGGATGTCGCCGCCCTTGGCTTCTTCCGCCGCGCGGCGGGCCAGATAGGTGAGACCGCCACCGCCCGGAATCAGGCCAACGCCCATTTCCACCAGCCCCATGTAGCTCTCGAAGTTGGCGACGCGGCGGGCGCAATACACGCTCACCTCGGTACCGCCACCCAAGGCGATGCCGGACACCGCCGCCACCGTGGGCACTTGCGCATAACGCAGGGTAAGCATTAGGTCCTGCAGCTTCTTTTCTTCTGGTTCGATAGCCTTGGGGCCCCCGGCCATGAAGGCTGGCATCATCGACTGCAGATCCGCCCCGGCGCTGAACGGCCCGCCGGACAGCGAGGTCGGTTGCCAGATCACCAGGCCCTTGTAGCTGGCCTCGGCCAGTGCAACGCCCTTGTGCAGGCCAGCGATCACGCCCGGGCCGATGGTATTCATCTTGGTCTTGAAACTGGCGACCAGCACGTCGTCTGCGCCGGAGGCTGTCCACAGACGGATGGACTCGTCCTCGAACACCGTGGCCCCGGCCTTGAGCGGATCGGCGGCGTTCTCGCCCAGCACGGACTGCTTGAACGCCTGGCGCGCATACACCGGCAGGGAGGAGCGGCCCACATAGGCATTCTTCGATGCGGAGTAGGAGCCTTCCGGCTTGTGCACGCCGTCCACCTCGCTCACCCAGGCAGGCAGCGGCGTGCTGCACAGCGCCTTGCCTGCGGCGATGTCTTCGGCAATCCAGTCGGCAATCTGCTTCCAGCCGGCGGCTTGCCAACTCTCGAACGGACCCTCGTTCCAGCCGAAGCCCCAGCGGATGGCGAAGTCGAGGTCGCGAGCGTTGTCGGCGATGTCGGCAAGATGCAGGGCGATGTAATGCCAGACGTCGCGAAAAATGCTCCAGAGGAATTGCGCCTGCGGATTGCTCGATTCGCGCAGCAGCTTGAAGCGCTCGGCGGCCGGCTTCTTGAGCATGCGCGCCACGATCTCGTCGGCCTTGCCGCCACCCGCCACATAGTCTGCGCTGGCGGGGTCGAATTTGAGAATATCCTTGCCCACCTTTTTATAGAAGCCTGCGCCGCTCTTCTGCCCCAGCGCGCCGCGGCCCACCAGGGTGGCCAGCACCGGCGGCGTGGCGTAGAGCGCGGCAAACGGATCCTTGTCAGCCGGCAGGGTGTCCTGCATGGTCTTGATGACATGGGCCATGGTGTCCAGGCCAACCACGTCGGAGGTGCGGAACGTGGCACTCTTGGCGCGGCCCAGCTTGCTGCCTGTAAGGTCGTCGATTACGTCGAAGCCCAGGCCGAACTTCTCGCCTTCCTTGATGACGGCGAGGATGGAAAACACCCCCACGCGGTTGGCGACGAAATTGGGCGTGTCTTTGGCGCGCACCACGCCTTTGCCCAGGGCGGTGGTGAGGAAGGTTTCCAGCCGGTCGAGGATGGCGCCGTCAGTGTGCGCGGTGGGAATGAGTTCGACCAGATGCATGTAGCGCGGCGGGTTGAAGAAATGCACGCCGCAGAAGCGCGCCTTCAGTTCCTCGTCGAAACCGTCGGACAGTGCGTTGATCGACAAGCCAGAGGTGTTGGAGGCGAAGATGGTGTTCGGTCCCAGATGCGGTGTGACCTTTTTGTACAGATCATGTTTCCAGTCCATGCGCTCGGCAATCGCCTCGATCACCAGATCGCAGTCGCGCAGTTGCGCAAGGTCGGTGTCGTAGTTGGCCTGGGCAATCAGCGGGGCCTCCGCCACCTCCCCCAGCGGTGCGGGGCTGAGCTTCTTGAGATTGGCCACGGCCTTGTCGACGATGCCGTTTTTGTTGCCCTCTTTGGCGGGCAGGTCGAACAGCACCACGGGCACGCGGGCGTTGACGCAATGGGCGGCGATCTGCGCGCCCATCACCCCGGCGCCGAGCACCGCGACTTTGCGGATATGAAGGGTTTGTGTCATGTTGATTCCTTGAGCGATCAGGCGAACACCGCCTCGGTGTCCATGAGGGATTTCACGCCACTGCGCGCCATGCGGATGGCGGCAGCGGATTCCGGGTAGAGCCGCGCAAAGTAAAAGCGGGCGGTTTGCAGCTTGGCCTGGTAGAAGGTTGAGTTGTCGCCAGCGGCTATCTGACGCAGTGCCACCTGCGCCATGCGGGCAAAGGCGTAGGAGAACACTACATGTCCCGCCACCCGCAGATACGGCACGGCGGCGGCGCCAACCTCGTCCTTGTTGGACATGGCTTTCATGCCGAGTTCCATGGTGAGCTTCTGCATCTTGTCTGCCAGATCGGCCATGGGATTGATGAACTCCTGCATGGCTTCGTTCACGCCCTCTTCCTCGATGAAATCGGTGAGGATCTTGCCGAACTTGCGCATGCGCGCCCCGCCGTCCATCAACACCTTGCGGCCCAGCAGGTCGAGCGACTGGATGGTGTTGGTCCCTTCGTAAATCAGGTTGATGCGCGCGTCGCGCACGAACTGCTCCATGCCCCACTCGCGGATATAGCCATGCCCACCATAGACCTGCAGGCATTCATTGGTGGCCTGCAGGCCGTTGTCGGTGATGAAGGCCTTGACGATGGGAGTGAGCAACGAGACGAGATCGTCGGCGTCTTTGCGCACGTCAGCATCAGGATGGTGCAGCGAGCGGTCGAGCAGCAGCGCCACCCAGTACGCGAGGAAGCGCCCGCCTTCCGCCCAGGCACGGGCGGTCAGCAGCATGCGGCGCACGTCGGGATGGACGAGGATGGGATCGGCCGGCTTGTCCGGTTCTTTCGGCCCGGTGAGCGCGCGCATCTGCAGACGGTCGCGGGCGTAGGCCAGGCCGTTCTGGTACGCCACTTCGGTCAGACCCAGCGACTGCATGCCCACGCCCAGACGCGCGCCGTTCATCATCACGAACATGGCGGCCAGCCCCTTGTTCGGCTCGCCAACCAGCCAGCCCTGCGCGCCCTCCAGGGTCATCTGGCAGGTGGAGTTGGCGTGAATGCCCATCTTGTGCTCGATGCCGGAGCAGAAGATGCCGTTGCGCGCACCCGCCGCGCCGTCGGCGGTAGGCGTGAATTTGGGCACGATGAACAACGAGATGCCCTTGCTCCCTTCGGGCGCACCGGGCAGCTTGGCCAGCACCATGTGAATGATGTTGTCCGCTAGATCGTGCTCACCGCTGGAGATGAATATCTTTTGCCCGCTGATCTTGTAGCTGCCGTCGTCCTGCGGCACGGCCTTGCTGCGAATCAGCCCCAAGTCGGTGCCGCAATGCGGTTCGGTCAGGCACATGGTGCCAGTCCATTCTCCCGCCACCAGCTTGGACATGTACAGCGCCTTCTGCTCTGCACTGCCATGCACGGTGAGAAGTTCGACCACGCCTTGCGTCAGTCCGGGATACATGGTCCAGGCCTGGTTGGCGGCATTTTGCATTTCGTGCACCGCGTTGCCGACCAGATGGGGCAGGCCCTGGCCGCCAAATTCGGGATCGGCGGTCAGCGAGGTCCAGCCGGCTTGCACGAACTGATCCCATGCCGCCTTGAAACCTTTTGGCGTGGTCACGGCATGCGTCTGGGCGTCGTAGTGGCAGCCCTCGGCATCTCCGCTGGCGTTGAGCGGCTGCAGGACTTCGGCGCAAAACTTGCCCGCTTCTTCGCAGACCTGATTGATCAGGTCGGCATCGACCTCCTGGTAGGGCGGCAGTTCCTTGAGCGTACCGACGGCGTCGAGCACTTCGTGCATGACAAACTGCATGTCACGCAGAGGCGGGGTGTATTGGGGCATGAATGTCTCCTAGGGATTCGGATCAGTGACAAAAATCGGTTCAGTGCGCCGCGCTGGCGTCTACCGCCTTAGCCGCGTACGGATCGCAGGGCACGAGCAACGCCAGGCCTTCGGGCGTGGCTTGCGCGCGCAGCAGGCCATCGAGACTGCGGCAGGCCAGATCCAGACTGTTGGGCAACTTGAGCAAACGGGCATCGTGATGCAGCGCCAGGATGTAGCCGTGGATTTGAAACATCAGTTGCTGCGCGTCTGTGTCCGGCTTGAGATGGCCGCATTCCAGCGCCTGGACAATGGCACGGCGCACGGCGTCATGCCAGGTCTGAATCATGGCCACCAGGGCATCGCGCACGGTGCCGGGGCGATCGTCAAACTCCACCGCGCTGGAGATATAGATGCAGCCCGTCTCCATTTCCACGCTCACCCGCTGCAGCCAGCGCTGCACCATCGCCGCAAGGCGTGGCATACCGCGGGGTTGTTGAATGGCGCGATAAAACACCTCTTGCTCGAACTGGTCGTGATACGAACGGATCACAGCGATCTGCAATTCCTCGCGCGAACCGAAATGCGCGAACACTCCCGACTTGCTCATGTCCATGCGATCGGCCAGAACGCCGATGGACAATCCTTCCAGTCCGATGCGACCTGCCATCTGCAAGGCACAATCAATGATCGCCTGCCGCGTCTGCCGCCCTTTGGCCGAGCCGCTGAGCGATGGCGGTTCCTGCAAGGTCGCGCTCGGCGCCCTTTTTGCCAACGACTTATTGGCTGCCGATTTGCGCGGCATAGGTACGGAAAGAGAAGAGCGTCTGGCGGTCATGGGCGGGCGGAAGTGTCCAAGCAGGAGAAGCAATAAAACGAACGGTCGTACTATTTCTGATTCCAGCCCATTTGTCAACAGCTTCGCTCCGAACGCGGGATTGCCGCCTACACTTTCGCTGCCCCCTTGGAGTTCCCGATATGCCCGACGCCAGCACGTTCCCGACTGATCTCATTGTCCGCGCCGCCTGCCCGCACGACTGCCCCGACACCTGCGCGCTGCTGGTCACCGTGCGCGAAGGCAAGGCCATCAGCGTGCGCGGCGACCCGGATCACCCCACCACCCATGGCGCGCTCTGCGCCAAGGTGTCGCGCTACACCGAGCGCACCTACCACCCGGACCGCCTGCTGCACCCGATGCGGCGCGTCGGCGCCAAGGGCAGCGGCCGGTTCGAACGGGTAAGCTGGGAAGATGCCCTGACGGACATCGCCGCGCGGCTGCAGGCCATCGCCGCCCGCGACCCCGAGGCCATCCTGCCCTACAGCTACGGAGGCACCCTAGGCCTGCTGCAGAGCGAGAGCATGGCAGCGCGCTTTTTCAACAAACTGGGCGCGAGCCGGCTGGACCGCACGATCTGCGCCACCGCGGGCGAGGCGGGACTCGCCACCGTACTGGGCGGCAAGCTGGGCATGGACGTGGAACAGTTCGAGCACAGCAAACTCGTCGTCATCTGGGGCAGCAACAGCATCACCAGCAATCTGCATTTCTGGACCTATGCCCAGCGCGCCAAGCGCAACGGCGCCAAGCTGGTCTGCATCGACCCCTGGCGCAACGACACCGCCGAGAAATGCCACTTGCACGTGCAGCTGCGCCCCGGCACCGACGCAGCGCTGGCCTATGCGCTGATGCACGAGCTGATCGCCAACGACTGGCTGGACCGCGACTACATCGACCGCCACACGCTGGGATTCGACGCCCTGAAGGCCCGCGCGATGGAATGGCCGCCCGAACGCGCCGCCGCGCTGTGCGGCGTGCCGGTGGAGCAGATTCGCGAACTCGCCCGTGACTACGGCACCACGCAGCCCACGGCCATCCGCCTCAACTACGGCATCCAGCGCGTGCACGGCGGCGGCAACGCGGTGCGGGCCATCGCGTGCCTTCCGGCCCTGATCGGCGCATGGCGCGATCCCGCCGGCGGCGCGTTGCTGTCG
>JBAUTC010000346.1:0-1599 GCA_049582025.1 Thiomonas sp. | reverse complement strand
GCGTCAGAAGGGCTGCGGGCCGACCTCCATCAGCGTGCACAGACGGCGCAGGTTGTAGGTCGCCGCCTTCCAATGCAGATGCAGCGTCGCGCGGTCCAGGCCGATCGAGCGCAGTGACCTGCCCCCTTCGGCCGTACCAACGTTAAGTGAGGAGTCCGGGTTGCTGACCCTGTCCCCGATTCAGTACCACTCGGAAGTAGAGATTTCCGGCTTTTCGGGTATCGCCGTTGCGACCTGCAGGCCGCAACGGCGGGCGAATTCGGCGGGCGTGGCCCAGTCCAGTGCGGAGTGGGGGCGACTCTCGTTGTAGTCCTCCCGCCAAGCCGCAATTTTCTCCTGGGCGTCGGCCAATGACAAGAACCAGTGGGCATTGAGGCACTCCTGGCGCAGGCGCCCGTTGAAGCTCTCCACCGCGGCGTTATCCGTGGGTTTGCCGGGTCGGCTGAAGTCGAGCTCTACGCCGCGCTCGTACGCCCATTTGTCCATCGCCTTGGAGATGAATTCACTCCCGTTGTCGGACTTCACGGTGCGCGGCAACCCGCGCTGGCTCACCACTTGGTTAAGAACGCGCACCACATCTTCTCCCTTGAGGCTTTGGCCGACTTCAATGGCCAGGCATTCGCGTGTGAACAGATCGACGACCGTGAGCATGCGTAGCTTGCGACCATCGAACAAGGCGTCGGCCACAAAGTCCATGCTCCAGATCTCGTTCATGGCCAGGGCCAGTTGCTTGGGCTGACGCCGTTGAGCGGCACGGTTGCGCCGCGGCCGCTTGAGTCGCAGCGACAGCCCTTGTTCACGGTACAGGCGATACACGCGCTTGACATTGTCCGGATGGCCTTCGCGACGCAGCAAGACGTGCACCCGGCGATAGCCGTAGTGCACCCGGGTGTCCGTGATCTCCTTGATGCGCAGCTTCAAGGCCGACTCATCCTGTCTGACCGAGCGGTACAGATCGGTCGAGGCCGACATCTTCACCGTGCGCAGCGCCTGGCGCTGGCTGCAGCCAAAGCGTTGCATCAAGTTGGGCACCATCTCGCGGCGTTGCGAAGGCGTCAGAGCTTTTTTGCGACCACCGCCTGCAACATCGCCTTGTCCAGGCTCAGGTCGGCCACGATCTGCTTGAGCTTGCGGTTCTCTTCCTCGAGCTGCCGCAACCGCCGCAACTCCGACGGCCCAATGCCCCCATACTTCTTGCGCCACACGTAGAAGGTGGCATCGCTGATGCCCATCTTGCGACAAACCTCCTCGACGCTCACGCCCAATTCCGCCTGCTTGAGCGCAAAGGCGATCTGATCCTCCGTAAACCGGCTTCTCTTCACGACATGCTCCTTGGCCCATCTCGGGCCGATCATGCCGGAAATTTCTGTTACCAAACGGTTCGAATTCTGGGGACAGGGTCAAGACAGGGTCAATCAACAGCCATTGACATGCTTATGATCCGTCTGCAAGCACTCCTCGCCCGCTTCATGCCGCCTTTCGATAACTAGAATTCGCTGCTCATCCTGGAGCCGCGCAATTTCGCGCAAGTCCGTTTCAATGAGCAACCTATCTCGCCTGCAAGACACGCTGATGGCTCGGTCCCTAGATAT
This sequence comes from Thiomonas sp., assembly GCA_049582025.1. Classification (GTDB taxonomy): domain Bacteria; phylum Pseudomonadota; class Gammaproteobacteria; order Burkholderiales; family Burkholderiaceae_C; genus Thiomonas. Next base: position 7 of record JBAUTC010000346.1, on the reverse strand, counting down.
TCTGCAA
>JBAUTC010000345.1:0-1576 GCA_049582025.1 Thiomonas sp. | reverse complement strand
CCATGCGCTGGCCCCTTCAGCAGTCGTCATCCCGTTGCATCTACCGCGATTGCGGTCGGGCTGCTCTGGGGCGGCTTCTGCACCGGCGTGCAGGCGGGTGCGGCCTCGACATGATGTGCCGTCGAGGAGTATTTTGTAACCTTCTGTAGCGACTAGAGAAGGTGCGGCTGTGGCGATGGTGACCAAGAGATCGGGTGACGAGGTGACGGTCGAGGTGACGGTGCGGCTCAGCGGTACCCTGCTCGAGATGGAAGGCGCCATCCAGGAGGCCAGCAACGCGGTCGGACGTTGCGTGACCGAGGAGGCGCTGAAGCGTTTCGACACCGACGGCAGTGCGATCCGTGTCGGGGAGATCAAGCTGACTGCGCGCGGTCGCGATCCGAAGGAATATCAGACCCCTTACGGGGCCGTACAGATCGAGCGCTATGTTTACCAGAGCTCCCGCGGTGGAAGCATCTTCTGTCCGCTCGAGCGCCAGGCGCGGATCGTGCGTGGGGCAACCCCCCTGTTTGCCAGCCAGATCAGCCACAAGTACGCGCAGCTCAACGTGCGCGCGGTGCAGGCCGACCTGGAGCGGAACCACGGTCGGAAGGTCGCCGCTTCCTATATTCGGAACGTTGCCGAGTGGGTGGGCGACATTGCCGCGGCCAAAGAAGAGGACTGGGAGTACGAAATGCCGGCGCTCGGGCGCCCCATCGCGACCGTCGTGGTCAGTCTCGACGGGGCCATGATCCCCATGGTCGACAGTGCGGGCTATCGCGAAGCCATGGTCGGGACCCTCTCGTTCTACGGCCACGAGGGCGAGCGCGAGCACACCATCTACCTCGCCGCCGCGCCCGAGTACGGCAAAAAGGAGTTCCTGCAACGTATGGAGCGCGAAATCCTGCGCGCCAAGCAGCACTTTCCCAAGGCGCTCTACCTGGGCATCGCCGACGGTGCGGCGAGCAACTGGCGGTTCCTCGAGCAACACACGGACCGCCAACTGATCGACTTTTTCCATGCCACAGAATATGTTGGCAAGATCGCCCAAGCGATCTATCCGCAACGCCAGGCCGAGGCCAAGCGGGCGCAGTGGCAGCATGAGCACTGCAAAAAGCTCAAGCACGATCCCGGCGCCCTGGACCTGCTCATTGGCGAGGCCGCACGCCTGTCGCGTCGGAACACCCTCTCGCAGACGGTCCGCGACGATGTCCTCAGCGCTTGGACCTACTTCACCAACCATCGCCACCAGATGGACTATCCCGGCTTCCTGGCCGCGGGCCTGCCGATCGGATCGGGCGTCACCGAGGCGGCCTGCAAGACCCTCGTCAAACAACGTCTGTGCGCCTCCGGGATGCGCTGGAAGAACAAAGGGGCCAAGATCGTGCTCAGCCTACGCGCACTGACTCACACCACCGGGCGGTGGACACAGTTCTGGCAGAAAATCGATCGGTGTGGCGCTGAATGCTGCGGTTGAGCACATTATTCAGAGGCCGCACCCGGTTCGCCCCCAATGAAGACATTATTTTCATCGCGGACGATCCCCCTTCATTCGGTCAAGCCAGCGGCGGGGAATGGCCGAAGTGCGCTCTAGCAT
>JBAUTC010000344.1:0-4475 GCA_049582025.1 Thiomonas sp. | reverse complement strand
CGCCGGCCCTGTCACCGGCTTCGGCGGAGGACGCTGACATGCCCGCCCTTCAGTCGAGCAGCCGCGGGCACCGCTCGCGCCGGGCGCTGGCCGACATCAATGTCGTGCCCTATATCGACGTCATGCTGGTGCTGCTGATCATTTTCATGGTCACTGCGCCACTCATCACGCCCACCATGGTCAAGCTGCCCACCGTGGGCAATGCGCCACAGGCGCCGAGCACCCTGGTGCAGGTCACCATCCAGAAGGACGACATGCTGGAAGTGTCTCTGCGCGACCCCAAGAGCAAATCCGGCAACGCCGCGCCACAGCCGGTCACGCTCAAGGCCCTGCCGCAAACGGTTCAGCAACTCGCCGCCCAGGCTGGCCTCAATCTGGACGCCATGCCGGTTCTCATCGCCGCCGACAAGGACGTGAAGTACGACGCGGTGATGCGCGCGCTCAACATCCTCAAACAACATGGCGTGGAGCGTGTCGGCCTCGCCGTACAGCCTCACCCCTGACCTGATCCCGGCATGAGCACTGCACACTTTCCGTCCGGCGACCCCAACGCCCTGCGGCCTCCGCATGAGCGCGGCACCGTCCGCGCATTCGGACTGGCGGCAATGTTTCACGTCCTCCTTATCGCCCTCATCGCCTTCGGCGTGCACTGGAAAAGCCATCCACCGGAGGCGGTGGAAGCCGAGCTGTGGTCTCCCACGGTGCAGCGCGCAGCCCCACGTCCCACGGCCCCCATGGAGCACAAGGAGGTCAAGCCCGAGCCGCAGCCTGCCCCGCCTCCGCCACCGCCCAAACCGGTTCCTGCGCCCAAACCACAGCCGCAGGTGCAGCAGGCCGACATCGTGCTCAAGCAACAGCGTGAAGCGGCCTTGAAGAAACAGCAGGAAGAGCAACAGGCGCAGCTAGAGAAGCGTCTGAAGGACGAGAAGAAGAAACTCGCAGAACAGAAGCAGCGCCTGGCCGAGGAAAAGCAGCAACAGCAAGACAAGTTGCGGCAAGAAAAGCTGGAGGAGCAAAAGAAGCTCGCCGAACAAAAGCGCCTGGCAGCGCTGAAGGAGAAAAAGCTGGAGCAGCAACAGGCTCAGCTCGCCGCATCATCGCGTAACGACTACATGAAACAGTTGATGCAGCAGGCGGGCACGGGAGCCGCCACCAGCACGGGAACTGCGGCGCACAGCTCCGGGCCGTCTGGCACCTACGCTGCGCGCATTGCCGGCCTGGTGAAGCAGAACGTGATCTTCCCGGAAATCAGCCAGATCAGCGGCGACCCGAAGGTGATCATCACCGTGCGCCTGGACCCGAATTCCGGTGAAGTGCTCAGCAGCACCATCAAGACCTCCAGCGGCGTGTCGAACTGGGACCAGGCGGTACTGCGCGCCATCCAGCGCGTGGGCCGCTTTCCGCCGGACGAACACGGCAAGTGGTACACGCCGATGGAAATCAAAGCCGGGCCGCACGACCCGGGTTGATCAATAGTTCACCACGGCCCGACCGTCTTTGGCGAGCCGGGCGAGTTCGGCAAGCAGCGCATCAGAGGGTGGCAGCCGGTAACTGCCCACGGTCAGGCTGACCTGTGCGCCGGCACGCTCGATGTCGAGCACCAGGGGCAGGCCGTCTTCGCTGGCGCGCTCGCGTGCAAGCGCGACCAGGGGTTCCGCCGTACTGCTGCCGTTGAGTGCGAGACGGATGTGCTTGCCCAGCCGCATGCGGGCGTCGTCCAGAGTCCACACGCTTTCGGCATTGAAACGCAGGCCGCCGTTGAAGCGGTCGATCTGCGCCTTGCCGCGCAGCACCAGCAGAACGTCATCGCGCAAGGAGTCGCGCACGCTCTCCAGCAGGCTGTCGCCAATGACGATTTCCATCGCCCCGGAGCGGTCTTCCAGGGTGAGGATGGCAATGCGTCCGCGCTGCGACTGCACCAGGCGCACCCCGGCGGCAATGCCCGCAATCAGCACAGGGTCGCGGGAATCCACCAGCTCGGCCAGCGGCGTGCGGGCAAACTGCCGGACTTCCTCGGCGCTGGCGTCGAACAGGTGGCCGCTGAGGTAGAAGCCGACTGCTGTCTTTTCAGCCGAGAGCTTGGTGCGCAGGTCCCACGGCTCCACCGCGGGCAGAGCCGGCTCGTGCGCGGGGTTGTCTCCTGCGCCGGTAGCAGCGTCGGCGGCGAACATGTCGAACAAGCCCGCCTGTTGTCGCGCGGCCTCCTGCTGCACGGCGTAGTCCATGGCGGTCTCCACCGCGGCCAGCACTGCCGCACGCTCGGGGTGCAGCGCATCGAACGCCCCGGCGCGCGCCAGCGCCTCGAGCACGCGCTTGTTGATGCGGGTGCGATCGACCCGGGCGGCGAAATCGAACAGCGAGGTGAAGGGCTGCTCCTGCCGCGCGGCGATCATGGCCTCCACCGCGCCCTGGCCGTTGCCCTTGATCGCCCCCAGGGCATAGCGGATGGTCTTGTCGTCCACCGGGTCGAAGCGCCACTGCGAGGCGTTGACATCCGGCGGCAGCACCGCGATGCCGCACGCCTGCGCGTCTTCCACCAGGATCTTGAGCTTGTCGGTATCGTCCAGGGCGATGCTCATGTTGGCGGCGAGGAATTCGGCGGGGTAATGCGCCTTCATCCACGCCGTCTGCACCGCGAGCAGGGCGTAGGCTGCCGCGTGCGACTTGTTGAAGCCGTAGCCGGCGAACTTCTCCATCAAGTCGAAGATCTCGTTGGCCTTCTCCGGTGCGATGCCATTCTTGGCCGCGCCCTCGGCGAAGATGCCGCGGTGCTTGGCCATTTCCTCGGCCTTCTTCTTGCCCATGGCGCGGCGCAGCAGGTCGGCGCCCCCGAGCGAGTAGCCGCCGATGACCTGAGCCACCTGCATCACCTGCTCCTGGTACACCATGATGCCGTAGGTTTCCTCCAGCACCGGCGCCATGCGCGGGTCGGGATAGACCACGTCTTCCTTGCCCGCCTTGCGCGCGCAATAGGTGGGAATGAGGTCCATCGGGCCGGGACGGTACAGCGCCACCAGGGCGATGATGTCCTCGAAGCGGTCCGGCCGGGCGTCACGCAACATGCCCTGCATGCCGCGCGATTCGAGCTGGAACACGGCCACGGTGTCGCCGCGTGCCATCAGCTTGTAGCTCGGTGCGTCATCCAGCGGAATGTCTTCGAGCCTGAAGTCGGCGCGGTCGGGGTGGTTGCGGCGGATGAACTGCGCACCCAGCTCCAGGATGGTGAGGGTGGCCAGACCGAGAAAGTCGAACTTCACCAGACCGGCGGCCTCGACGTCGTCCTTGTCGAACTGCGACACGGCGTCGGTGCTGCCGGGCTGGGCGTAGAGCGGACAGAAATCGGTGAGCTTGCCGGGGGCGATGAGCACCCCGCCCGCGTGCATGCCGATGTTGCGCGGCAGGCCTTCGAGCTGCTGGGCGAGGTCGAGCAGCTGCTTGACCTCCTCTTCCTCCTCGTAGCGCTGCGCCAGCAGTGGCTCCTGCTTGAGCGCGTCCGCAATGGTGATGTGCTGCCCCGGTTTGGCCGGAATGAGTTTGGCGATGCCGTCGCAGAAGGTGTAGCTCAGGTCAAGCACGCGGCCCACGTCGCGCACCGCCGCACGCGCGGCCATGGTGCCGAAGGTGGCGATCTGCGACACCGCGTCGTGGCCGTACTTCTGCTTGACGTAGTCGATCACGCGGTCGCGGTTTACCTGGCAGAAGTCGATGTCGAAGTCGGGCATCGACACCCGCTCCGGGTTGAGAAAGCGCTCGAACAGCAGCGCGTATTCCAGCGGGTCGAGATCGGTGATGCGCAGGCTGTAGGCCACCAGCGAGCCCGCACCCGACCCCCGCCCCGGCCCGACCGGGCAGCCGTTGTTCTTTGCCCAGTTGATGAAGTCGGCCACGATGAGAAAGTAGCCCTCGAACCCCATCTTGGCGATGATGCCCAGTTCGTACTCCAGCCGCTCCTGATAGCGCGCGCGCACGGCCTCGCGCTTGTCGGCGTTGGGGTAGAGCGCGGCAAGGCGCTGCTCCAGCCCGTCCTGCGCCTGCTGCCGGAAAAATTCAGCCGGAGTCATGCCCTCGGGCGTGGGGAACAGCGGCAATTGCGGCTTGCCCAGATCAAGCACCAGGTTGCAGCGCTGGGCGATGGCAATGGTGTTGTCCAGCGCGGAAGGCACGTCGGCAAACAGCGCCTGCATCTCCGCCTGTGACTTGAAATATTGCGCTTCCGTGAACTTGCGCTGGCGGCGCGGATTGCCCAGGGTCTCGCCCTCGGCGATGCAGACCCGCGCCTCGTGCGCCTCGAAGTCTGAGGCCTTGAGAAATTCGACCGGGTGGGTGGCCACCACAGGTAGGCCAAGTTCTGCTGCCAGCGGCACGGCCGCCTGCACATGCGCCTCGCTGGCCGGGTGACCGCCGCGCTGCAGCTCGATATAGAAGCGCCCATCGAACACAGCGGCGTGCTGCCGAGCCAATTCCAGCGCAGTGGC
>JBAUTC010000343.1:0-1867 GCA_049582025.1 Thiomonas sp. | reverse complement strand
AGAAGTAATTCGACGACGCTCCGGGCGCGTAGTAGACGGGATAATTCGGCACGCGAACAAATGCCGGGTACACAGGCATATTGATCCCGATGCTCAATCCGGGAAGCCCGATCCCGACGCTCACCTGGGCAGTGGCCGAAGTCACTGAGAAAAACATCATGCACAGAATGCAAATGGCGTAGCGCATCGTGTTGCCTCCGGTGAAAAAATCGCGACCGTGGTCATCTGCCCTGCGTACCACCTGAGGCACGCCGGCACAGGCGCGCATGTCGTTTTTGCAGGCTAGTGCTACGCACAACCAAGCGCAAGCATGTAAGCAAACTTGTCGGATATGCAAATTCTGCGGCGATGCCGTCATGCCGCCTGGACCTGTCGATGCTGCGATGACGCTGCGTGTCTACCGGTGCACGACAGAACACATCGTCTGGGTGCATTTGCAGCACAACCGATGCGTTGTGGCGTATAGGCAAAGAAAAAGGGACTTGGGCATACGCCTAAGTCCCTGATTCCTTGAAGCAATTTGGTGCGCCCGGCAGGATTCGAACCCACGACCCCTTGGTTCGTAGCCAAGTACTCTAATCCAACTGAGCTACGGGCGCTAAAGAACCGAAATTATAGACATACTTTTCCCGGCGCGTAAAGTCCCCCTGCAACATTCGTCTGGAACTCGGCCTTGCCACTGGCACAATGCCGTCCCATGTCCGTATTGCGCGTCTTCTCTCTCAGCCTGTTGCTGCTCGCAGCCAGCCGCCTTCTGGGGCTGGTGCGCGACGTGGTGGTGGCCACGCAGTTCGGTCTCACCGGCCACGCCGACGCAGCGCTGGTGGTCCTGTCGTTTCCCGATCTCGCGGTGAGTCTGCTGTGGGGGGCCGCGGTGCCCGCAGTGATGGTGCCGCGCATGGCGGGCCGCAGCCTGTCGCACATTGCCAGCGAGGGCGCGCGCTGGTCACGACTGGCTGCGCTGCTGTTCGTCGTCGCGGGCGTATTCGTGTGGTGGCAACAGGGTCTGATCGTGCATGCCCTGGCGCCAGGCCTGAGCGCCGCCGACGCGACTCTCGCAGCGCAGGCGCTGGGCTGGTCTGCCCTCATTGCCCTGCCGGCCGGAGCGGTGGCGATGGTGAGCAATGCCATGCTGCAGGCGCAGAGCCGTCTGCAGTGGCAATACACCGGGCAGGTGCTGTTCAACCTGGGGCTGATTGGAGGATTGATCGTCGCCGCGCGGACCGGGCAATTCTTCTGGGTGGCGCTGGGCGTCATTGCCGCTGCCATGGCTCGGCTGGTGTTGATGCGCCGGGTCAGCCGTGCCGACCCTCCGGCCAAACCCGAACCGGGTCGCACCTTCCCGGACGCGCTCAGTCTGCGCGCGCTCGGCCTGGCGCTGGCTGCCTCGGGCCTGACGGTGTTCTATACCCTGGCGGCACGTGCCCTGATGTCTGACGCCGGACCGGGACGGCTCAGCGTGTTTCAGTACGCGCAGCGCGTGGGCGAGCTGCCGCTGCATACAGTGTTTGCCGTGGCCTCCGCGCTGGCGCTGGCACGCCTCAGCGCAGCGGAAAGCCGCGGTGACAGCGCAACCGCACAGCACGAAACCCGCCAGTGGCTGCGCGCGATGCTGTGGCTGTCCGGCCTCATCGCCCTGGCGGGCATGGTGGCCGCGCCGGGCATCATCCGCCTGCTGTTCGGCTGGGGACGCATGACACCCCAGGCGCAGTTGCAGGTGGTCGATGCGATGCGCTGGATTCTCCTGCTGCTGCCGCTGCAGGCCGCGCAACTGGTGCTGGCGACGCGGCTCAACAGCCACCGCCGTATTGCCGATCAGGTGCTGGGCTACGGCGCCGGGCTGCTGGCACTGGCTACCGCGGGCGTG
>JBAUTC010000342.1:0-10532 GCA_049582025.1 Thiomonas sp. | reverse complement strand
GGTGAGCACAGCGTATCTCGACGAAGCCGAGCAGTGCGATGACCTCGTGCTGCTGCACGAAGGCAGTGTGCTCTCGCATCAGCCACCCGAGGCGTTTCACGCGCCCTCGGAGGGGCATGTGTTTCTGGTGCAGTATCCAAAACAGCACAAGCGCACCCTGCAGGAAGCGCTGCACGTCCGCCCGGGCGTGGTGGACGCGCTGGTGCAGGCCGACGGCGTGCGGGTGGTGTTGCAAGGGAAGGAACCGCTGCAGCGCGATGGCGAACAGTGGCAGGCGGCGGCGCCGCGCTTTGAGGACGCTTTCGTGAGCCTGTTGCGAAGCGGCCAGACCGAGCCCGCCGCGCCTCGGTCAGCATCGCACACGCAAGCCCGCTCAACGACGCCCGCGGCGCCAGAAGGCGCTCCGTCTGCCGTCATTGAAGTCAAGGAATTGCGCCGCTATTTCGGGGCGTTCCAGGCGGTCAGGGGCATTAGTTTCTCCGTGCGAAAGGGTGAGATTTTCGGCTTGCTGGGCGCCAATGGCGCCGGCAAGAGCACCACCTTTCGCATGCTGTGCGGGCTGTTGCCGGCCTCTTCGGGCACGCTGCGTGTCGCCGGCGCGGATCTGCGCACCGCCAATGCCGACGCAAGGACGCGCATCGGTTATGTGGCGCAAAAGTTTGCGCTCTACGGCAACCTGAGCGCGCGCCAGAACCTGAATTTCTTCGCTTCGGCCTACGGGCTGACGGGTGCGCGACGCACGCAGCGGCTCGACTGGGCCTTCGCCGAATTCGATCTCGCCGAGTACGCCGATGCGGGAGCGACGGAATTGCCACTGGGCTACAAGCAACGTCTGGCGCTGGCTTGTGCGCTGATGCACGAGCCCTCCATCCTGTTTCTGGACGAACCCACCTCAGGCGTCGATCCGCTGGCGCGGCGCGCGTTCTGGCAGCGCATCAATCAGTTGGCCGAATCGGGCGTGACCATCATGATCACCACCCACTTCATGGATGAAGCCGAATATTGCGATCATCTCGTGTTGATGTCGCTGGGCGAGATTCTGGCCTTTGGCACGCCGCGGGAAATTCGCGGGCGCGCCCGTACAGATGCGTTGCCCGATCCCACCATGGAAGATGCCTTCATCGCCCTCATCCAGTCGCACGAGGCGCAGATCCGCCGCGCGGCATGAGGAGACTCACCAAATGAACCGACAACGTCTGCGCGGACTGGTGCGCAAGGAGTTTTTGCAGATCATCCGCGACCCGTCCGCCATCGCGATTGCTTTTGTGCTGCCGGTGCTGTTGCTGCTGCTGTTCGGCTACGGCGTGTCGCTCGACGCCCGCAACGTGCCCCTGGCCGTGGTGGTCGATCAGCCCAGCGCGCAGACCAGCAGTTTTGTCGGCGGGCTGGAACAGTCCGCCTTTTTTGTGCCACAGCGTTACCCCGACATCGCCACTGCCCGTCGTGCACTGATGACCCGTCAGGTCGATGGCATCGTCTGGCTGCGCGGCAATTTCACCAAGCTGGCGCTCTCCGGCCAGTCCGCGCCGGTGGCGGTGTGGCTCGATGGAGTGGATGCCAACAATGCCCGCATCATGGGCGGGTACCTGCAAGGGATGTGGCAGAACTGGTTGCAGCGGGAAGCCGGAAGGGAAGGCAAGCCGCTGCTCATTCCGGTGAACGTGCAGGCCCGCATCTGGTTCAACCCGGCCGTGCGTAGCCGCGACTTTCTGGTGCCGGGGCTGATCGCCGTCATCATGACCCTGATCGGCGCCTTGCTCACTGCGCTGGTGATTGCCCGCGAGCGCGAGCGCGGCACCATGGAGGCGCTCATGGCCAGCCCGGTGACCATGGGGGAAATCCTGCTCGGGAAATTGATTCCGTATTTCATCCTGGGCATGGGGGGCATGGCGCTGTCGGTGGCGATGGCGGTGTGGCTGTTCGCCGTGCCGCTGGTCGGGAGCCTGTGGCTGTTGGTGCTGTGTTCTGCACTGTTCCTGCTCGTCGCTCTGGCCATGGGGCTGCTGATTTCCACCCTGTCGAGCAGCCAGTTCGTCGCCGCGTTGGTGTCGGTGATCGTCACTTTTCTCCCGGCATTCATCCTGTCCGGATTCATCTTCGACATTCAATCCATGCCCGTGGTGGTGCAGTTCCTCACGCATCTGGTTGCCGCGCGCTATTACGTCGCCATTCTGCAGACGGTGTTTCTGGCCGGAAACGTTTGGCCGGTGATCTTGAGCAATAGCGCCGCGCTGGCCCTCATGTGGGCGATTTTCATGGGTATCGCGTGGCGCAAATCGCACAAGAGCCTGGACTGAACCATGTGGGCGCGCATCGTTGCACTCGTCATCAAGGAATTGCTCATGCTGCTGCGTGACACCGCCAGCCGCACTGTTCTGATCGGCCCGCCCATCATTCAGTTGCTGGTGTTTGGCTATGCAGCGAGTTTCGATCTCAACCACATTTCCTACGCGGTCTACAACCAGGATTCAGGCTACGCCTCGCGCGAACTGCTGGCACATTTTGCCGGCGCGACCACATTCCAGAAGGTTGCCACCATCACGCACGACGCGCAGATCGCACCGCTGATCGACAACAAGCATGCCTTGCTGGTGGTGCATATCGGCTCGCATTTCACCCGTGACCTGCTGCGCCACCAGCCGTCCACGGTGCAGATTCTGGTGGACGGCCGCGATTCCAATACGGCGTCATTGGCGCTGAACGACGCCAACGGCGTGCTGCTCGCCTTCGATGAGCAGTGGGCGGCACAACATGGCTGGCAGGGACCGCCAGCACGGCTGGAGATCCGCTCCTGGTTCAATCCGAACCTGCTGTCACGCTGGTTCATCCTGCCAGGTATCGTGGTACTGCTCACTCTGGTGGTGACCCTGCTGGTCACCGGATTGTCCGTAGCGCGAGAGCGCGAAATGGGGACATTCGATCAGTTGCTGGTCACGCCGTTGCGCCCTGTGGAAATCCTGATCGGCAAGGCCTTGCCAGGGTTCATCATCGGCGGGCTGGAGGCGGCCTTCATCGCGATTGTGACCGTGCTCTGGTTTGGTGTGCCATTCGTTGGAAGCGTGCTGGCTCTGGGCATCGGCCTGTTATTTTTCCTGCTCGCAGCAACCGGCATCGGGCTGATGATCTCGTCGATTGCCGTGACGCAGCAGCAGGGGCTGCTGGGCGTTTTCATGTTTCTGGTGCCCTCCGTCATCCTGTCGGGCTTCGCCACGCCGATCGCCAATATGCCCGAGGCGGTGCAACTACTCACCTACGTCAACCCCATGCGGTATTTCCTCATCATCACCCGCGGGGTGTATCTCGAAGGCTATGGGGTGAGCGACTTGATTCCGCAATACTGGCCGCTGGCGCTGATCGGGGTGTTCAGCCTGCTTGCTGCGGGATGGCTGTTCCGCCACCGATCGGTCTGAGCACACCGACAGTCCTCCAAGCACCCGCATCACGCCCCACCGTGAATCCATTTCCAGGCAGGCGCCCATCAAATAAAACGCCCGCGTCAGCGGGCGTTTTCGTGTGACACCTCAGGCGTCCAGATCACAATACCTTACTCGGTGATCTTGGCCTTGGAGCGCAATTCGTTCTGGTACTTGCTCACTTCTTCGCGCTGCAGCTCAGACTGAATTTGCGGCTTGAGCTGTTCCATGGTGGGCGGCTTGGCAGGACGGATGGCGTCGAGCTTGATGATGTGCCAGCCGTACTGGCTCTGCACCGGCGCCTGGGTGTACTGGCCGGGCTTCAAAGCTTCCAGCGCCTTGGCGAAAGGCGGTACGTAGTTGGCGGGTGACGACCAGCCCAGATCGCCGCCTTTGGCTGCGCTGCCGGTGTCCTTGGAGTATTTCATCGCCAGATCGGAGAACTTCGCACCTTTTTTCAGTTGGGTGATGATGTCCTGGGCTTCCTTCTCGCTTGGCACGAGGATGTGCTGGGCCTTGTATTCGGTCGAGCCAAAGTTCTTGGCGAACTCGTCATACTTGGCCTTGATCTGGGCATCGGTGATGGGATGCCTTTGCAGATAAGCGCTGAACAGGGCGCGGATCAGGATGTTCTGGCGCTGAATGCGAATCTCGTCCTGCACCGCAGGCTCCTTGTCAAGTCCGAGTTTGTCGGCTTCCTGCACCATCACTTCGCGGCTGATCAGTTCATTCTTGACCATCGCCTTCAGTTGGGGTGTGACCGGCTGGCCTTGCTGCTTGGCCATGCTGCTGGCCACGGAGTCGGCCAGGGATTGGGGAATGGGCGTGCCATTCACGGTGGCAATGTTCTGTGCCCAGACGGGGGCGGCAAACGCGCAGCTCAACGCTGCGGCAGCCAGAATGCGGGAGAGTTTCAACATGGAATCATCCAGAGGAGGGAGGGAACAAACTGCCACAGCGACCTGTCAGCCTTCAGTGTGTACTGAGGGAGGGGGAGTCTCCAGGGGCTTGGCAATCGAGCACCAGTGCATGAATCTCATGGTGCATCATCGAAGCCAAAACATCATACACCAGGCGATGGCGCGCTAGGCGCGAGGCGCCAGCGAATTTGGCGCTGACGATATGGACGCGAAAATGGCTGCCTTCGGCTTCGAATCCGCTATGTCCGGCGTGTGCCGCCGAGTCATCGAACACCTGCAGCGCATCGGGTTGCAGTGCCTTCTGGAGCAGCGCCTGAATGCGCGCCGCGCGGCTTGGAACTGGCGCTAACATCAGGCGCTTTCGTCCAGTTTCATGTGTTTGGCCAGCAGCAGCGACTGGCCGAGCACAAACACCAGGGTGAGCACCAGACTGCCGAACAGTTTGAAATCCACCCAGAGATCGGTCGAAAACTTGTAGGCGATGGCAATGTTGAGCACGCCCATCAAGGCAAAGAACGCCACCCACGACCAGTTCACCTTGTTCCAGATGGCGTCGGGCAACTGCATCTGCTTGCCCATGAGCGAGCGCATCAGATTTTTGCCTTGCAACAGTTGCGCCCCGGACAAGATGGCGGCAAACAGCCAGTACAGCACCGTGGGTTTCCACTTGATGAAGGTGTCGTCGTGGAACAGCAGAGTGGCGCCGCCGAACACCACCACGACGCCCAGACTCATCCACAGCATGGGCTCGACCTTGCGATGCTTGAACCAAACCCATCCGATCTGCGCAAAGGTGGCGGCGATGGCCACTGCGGTGGCCGCGTAGATGCCACCGATCTTGAACACGATGAAAAACAGGATGATGGGAAAAAAATCGAACAGGAGCTTCAAGATGTCGGACTGAGTGAGTGTTGGCGCGAATAAATGGGAAATTTGCCACGACCCGGGCGGTCGTCGCAGGCTTTGCGTATGGGATTGTCAAAGCCCGCAAAAATTCCCATCCGGCGGATTGTCCCATTTTTGAAACCGCAGGCGGCGGGGTATTGCTATGCGCAATCCCGGGACAATGTCACTTGGCCGGGTATTTCCGGGCGTTCTTGCCAATTTTGCCGTCCACCGCCTGACGCAGATCGACTCCAGTGTGATCAGCGATCTGGACAAGGTAGATCAACACGTCGGCGATTTCGTCTGCGATCTGCTCGTGCACCTGCGCATCCTTGCCCGCCTGTTTCGATTGCTCGGGCGTCATCCACTGGAAGATTTCGACCAGTTCCGCAGCTTCCACGATCATGGCCATCGCCAGATTCTTGGGCGTTTGATAGGGTGTCCAGTCGCGCTCGGCGGCAAAACGACGCAGGCGAGCTTGCAGGTCGGAAATATCCAAGCGGTGCTCCTGAGGTTGCCGGAAATGGCACGGATCTCCCATTTTGCCGTGCGGCCGCCGTCAATCCGCGATAGCCTGCAGGAGCTCGCTCTCGATGGCGTTCTGGATGCGGGAGTCTCCCAGACCCGGACCGGACACGAGAAAGGTGTCTTCCACGCGCTCGCCCAATGTGGTGACCTTGGCCAGTTGCAGGTCGATATGGTGTTTGGCCAGGATTTCCGCGATGCCGAACAGCAAGCCGGCGCGGTCGTGTGCGGTCACGCTCAGAATCCAGCGCTGCCTGCGTTCATCGGGGCGCAAGCTGACACGCGGGCTGACCGGAAAGTTTCGCACCCTGCGAGACAGGCGCCCCTGATGGGGTGGGGGCAGGGCGGCGGCGCTGTTCAGGTTTTCGAGGAGCGAGTTCTCGATCACGCCAATCATCGCCCTGTCATGGACCTTGGTGTGCGGCGAAACCACCACGAAGCTGTCGAGCGCCCAGCCGTTGTTGGCGGTGTGGATCTTGGCATCGAGAATGTTGAAGTTCTGGTTGTCGAAATATCCGCAGATGCGGGCGAACAGATCAGGCTGATCGGGTGCGTAGACCAGCACTTCCAGCCCTTCACCCTCCGGGGACAGGCGCGCGCTCACAACCGGGTCTTCTCTGCCGACGCGGGCGTAGAGCTTGCGGGCATGCCAGGCGATGTCCTGCGGATCGTTGCGCAGGAAATACCCCATGTCCAGGGTATCCCACAGTGGCTTTTGCGCGCCCTCGGGCAAGGCATAGAGGTTGAGAATGCGCTGGGCTTCCTGCTGGCGCAACCGCAGTTCGGCCTGCGGCTGCGGGGCCTGGCCGCCGAGGGCGCGCAGCGTGGCGCGGTAGAGGTCTTCGAGGAGTTTGCCCTTCCAGGCATTCCAGACCTTTGGACTGGTGCCGCGGATGTCGGCAACCGTCAGCAGGTAAAGCGCGACGAGATGGCGTTCATCTCCCACTCGGCTGGCGAAGGCGGAGATCACGTCGGGATCGCTCAGGTCTTCCTTCTGCGCCACGCGTGACATCTGCAGGTGTTCGCGCACCAGAAACACGGCGAGTTCGGTATGTTCGGCGCCGATGTCATGCGCCTTGCAGAACCTGCGCGTTTCGACCGCACCGAGCTCGGAATGATCGCCGCCGCGGCCCTTGGCTATATCGTGGAAGAGAGCAGCGAGAATCAGCACCCACGGCGGATCGAAATCTGCTGCGAGCTGCGAGCACAGCGGGTACTCATGCGTATGTTCCGGCATGAAGAAACGCCGCATATTGCGCACCACCATCAGGATGTGCTGATCCACGGTATAGACGTGGAACAGGTCATGCTGCATCTGCCCGACGATGCGCCGGAACGCCCACAGATAACGGCCGAGCACACTGGTGCGGTTCATCAGGCGCAGGGCGCGCACGATACCTTCCGGCGATTGCAGGATGCGCAGGAACTGCGTGCGGCTGCGCGGGTCGTGGCGGAAGGCGCTGTCCATGCGACTGCGAGCGAGATAAATCGCGCGCAGGGCTGCCGCCGACAAGCCGCGCGCACCGGGCGTGCGCTGAAACACGGCGAAGATTTCCAGCAGGGACCAGGGTTCGCGCTGAAACAGCGTGGGGTCTGCAGGCTCGATCATGCCGTCGCGCTGTACATAGCGGCCATCTTCCACGTCGGCGATGTCGGTGACGGGCTGCGCCATGGCAACAGACTCCGGCCATAGGCGACCCTCGATATCGAGCAGCACGATCTGGTTGATCTGCTCAATGGCCTTGGCGGCCCAGTAGTAGCGGTGCATGAGCAGTTCGCCCGCCCGCTTGCTGCTCGTGGGCGCGAACCCCAGCACCTTGGCTACGGCGGACTGTTGATCGAAGACCAACCGGTCTTCGCGCCGCCCGGCCAGCACATGCAGATGCGCGCGGATACGCTTGATCACTGTTTCCTGGCGCTGTACCTGCCTCACGGTGCTCGCGGTAATGATGCCGCTGGCGGCAAGCTCCTTCCAGGTGTGACCCAGGCCGCAGGCTTGCGCCACCCAGAGCAAAATTTGCAGATCACGCAGGCCACCCGGGCTTTCCTTGCAGTTGGGCTCCAGTGCGTAAGGAGTGTCTTCGAACTTGATGTGGCGCTGTTGCTGCTCGCGCATCTTGGCCTGAAAGAAGGCACCCGCATCGAGGTGCTCCAAAAAGGCCGCCTGCATCGACTGCGCCAGCGCCCGATCGCCACACAGAAAACGCGACTCCAGCAACGCCGTCTGCACCGTGATGTCCTTGGCGGCTTCGTCGATGCAGGCATCGGCAGTGCGCACGCTCGCCCCGATTTCCAGGCCACTGTCCCAGCAGGCAGCGATAAAACGTTCGGCGGCCGCGTCGATTGCCGCATTGCTGCCCTGTGCCTGCGGGAGCAGGAGCAGCAGATCGATGTCGGAGTGGGGAAACAACTCCCCCCGTCCATAGCCTCCCACGGCGATCAGCGCCGCATCTGGCGGCATGCCGGTTGCCGTCCACAGCGTCTGCAGCGTGCTGTCTGCAAGGTGGGCCAGCCCGTGCAGCAGCGGGGTGACCTGCTGAGGATGCTGGGTGAAAGCGTCGAGCAGGGCCGCGCGCCCGTCCTTCCAGCTTTGGCGAATGTTGGCCAGCGGGGCAGCGTCCTGGCGAGCGACAGCAGCAGGGGAGGTCATGGACGACGCGTGCGTGCGAACACTGATGCCAGCAGGGCAATCACCGCTCAGGCGGCGATTGCGGGTTGACGCACGAACCCCGGAGCGGGCTGGCAGCCTGCCGAAGTCGTCAGCACCTCGAAGCCGGTTTCGGTCACCAGCACGGTGTGCTCCCACTGCGCCGAGAGCGAGCGGTCTTTGGTGACGATGGTCCAGCCGTCGGACATTTCGCGAATGTCGCGGCGGCCGGCGTTGATCATCGGCTCGATGGTGAAGGTCATGCCCGGGCGCAGTACCTCGCCCGTGCCGACCTTGCCGTAGTGCAGCACCTGCGGGTCTTCATGGAAATTGCGCCCAATGCCGTGGCCGCAGAACTCGCGCACCACGGTGTAACCGGCGCTCTCCGTGAACGTCTGAATGACGTGGCCGATATCGCCGAGCCGCGCGCCCGGTTTCACCAGGGCGATGCCGTGCCACATGGCATCGAAGGTGATGTCCACCAGGCGCTGCACGTGTTTCGGCACGGTGCCGATGCTGAACATGCGACTGGAGTCGCCATGAAAGCCGTCCTTGATGACGGTGACATCTATGTTCACCACGTCGCCGCTTTTCAGCGGCTTGTCGTTCGGAATCCCGTGGCAGATGACGTTGTTCACCGAGGTGCAGATGGACGCAGGGTAGGGCGTATAGCCCGGCGGCGCGTAATTCAGCGGGGCCGGAATGGCCTGCTGCACCTGTGTGATGTAGTCGTAGGCCAGCTTGTCGATGGCCTTGGTGGTCACGCCAGGCTGGACATGCGGGGTCAGGTAGTCGAGCAATTCCGAAGCCAGTCGCCCGGCCACGCGCATTTTCTCGATCTCTTCGGGAGATTTGATGGTGATACTCATGCCGCAATTATCACACTCCTGCCATGTGACGTTGCTTGGCCCGAGTGACGCCACACGGTCAAGAGGGCAGGACCAAGCACTTCCTATAATTTGCGGCTGATCTCTCTCCTCCCGCTGGAGCCAGTCGGGCTTGGGTCGCCGCACAGCCCTTGCGCCGCCTGCGATCCTCTAGTCCGACAGGCTCCTAGCCCGCTCACGATTCCCGCATGCACATCCTCATTCTCGAAGGCGCCAGCGCCTTGTCCGCCTTTCGCCAGGACGCGCTGCAGGCCCGCCTGCGCCAGTCGTTCCCCGAACTCGCGGCAAGCGTGCGCCGCATCCATGCCCGCTACCTGCATGCCGTGGCGCTGGACGTTGCGCCAGACGCCGCCTTGCACGACAAGCTCGACGGCCTGCTGCGCTATGGAGATCCCTATGCAGGCCCCACCGCAGGCCAGGCGCTGCTGGTCATGCCCCGGCTCGGGACGATTTCACCCTGGGCCTCCAAGGCCACCGACATCGCACATTTATGCGGCGCGCCCGTGCACCGCGTGGAGCGTGCGGTGGAATACCGGCTTGAACTCGACAGCGGTCTGCTGCGAGCCGCCAAGCCGCTGACGGACGACGCGCTGCTCCAGCTTGCCACCCTGCTGCATGACCGCATGACCGAGACCGTCGCGCTGCAGCGCGACGCCTTGCAGCGCCTGTTTGCCGAGTTGCCACCACAGCCGCTGCAGCATGTCGATGTGCTGTCCGGCGACGCCGATGCCGGGCGAACGGCGCTGTCCCGCGCCAATGTGGAGCAGGGTCTGGCGCTGTCGGACGACGAAATCGACTATCTGCAGGACGCCTACCGCAGGCTCGGACGCAATCCCACCGACGTGGAACTGATGATGTTCGCCCAGGCCAATAGCGAGCATTGCCGCCACAAGATTTTCAACGCCCGCTTCACCATCGACGGACAGGATCAACCGCACACCCTGTTCCAGATGATCCGCAACACCCATGCGCTTGCGCCGCAAGGCACGGTGGTGGCCTACTCGGACAATGCCTCGGTGATGGAAGGCGGTACTGTGGAAGGCTGGCAGCCCGATCCGGCCACGCATCACTACGGCGCGCAGGAGACGTTGCGCCACGTACTGATGAAGGTGGAAACGCACAACCATCCCACCGCCATCTCTCCGTTCCCGGGGGCTGCCACGGGCGCTGGCGGCGAGATCCGCGACGAGGGTGCGACCGGCCGGGGCTCCCGTCCCAAAGCCGGGCTGACCGGGTTTTCCGTTTCCAACCTGCG